>JBMOFG010000062.1:0-8532 GCA_049314415.1 Polymorphobacter sp. | reverse complement strand
ATCGTCGGCAGAACGGCGTCGGGGCGTTCCCTGGCGATGATTTTGGCAACAATGGCCGGCGTGATCGGCTCGACATAGGTTGCATCGGCGAGTTCGGGATCGGTCATGATCGTGGCCGGGTTCGAATTGACCAGGATGATGCGATAACCTTCGGCCTTTAGTGCCTTGACCGCTTGCGTGCCCGAATAATCGAACTCGCAGGCCTGACCGATGATGATCGGCCCTGCCCCGATGATCAGGATGGAGGAAATGTCGGTGCGTTTGGGCATTATTCGGCAGATCCAGTTTCAGCGCCACAGCCCCAGCCGTCGAACTCGACGCCGTGGCTGATCTCGATTTCGAGCGCGCGGGTGATTAGTGCCCGCAATGCATCACGCGTGACCGGACCGTCGACCTGACAATCGGCTGCCCAGTCGCCATCTTCGAACTCGCCGAAATCAATGAAGCGCATGCCAAGGCCCTGCGCGTCCTCGGCGAGGCTCTCGATGGCCTCCTGCGCGCCCTTGAAATGCACGTCGATGGTGCGCGGCAGTTCGGAAATATCGCCGTTCTCGGCAAGCGCGATCAGCACTTCCTCGTTGGCTTCAAGCTCTTCGGCAAGGCGCTTCGTGTCAATCATGCGGCTTTACCCAGCGACGCTACAAATTTTTCAAACAGATAAATGCTGTCCTGCGGCCCGGGGCTTGCCTCCGGGTGATACTGAACACTGAATGCGGGCTTGTCGGTCAGCTCGAGGCCCGCCAGCGAGCCGTCAAATAGCGAAATGTGCGTTGCCCGTGCCGTCGCCGGCAGCGTCTCGGTTTCAACCGCGAAGCCATGGTTCATCGAGGTTATCTCGACCCGACCGTCGTCAAGCCGCTTGACCGGATGATTGGCGCCGCGATGGCCCTGCTGCATCTTGGTGGTCTTTGCTCCGACTGCCAGCCCGAGTAACTGGTGGCCAAGGCAGATGCCGAACAACGGGATGCCCTTGTTGAGGATTTTCTGGATGACCGGCACCGCATAAACGCCTGTTGCTGCCGGGTCGCCCGGACCGTTCGACAGAAAGATGCCATCGGGCTTGAGGCTCATGATCTCATCATAGCTCGCCGTCGCGGGCACCACTGTCACCCGCGCGCCGGCGGCAACGAGGTTACGCAGGATGTTGCGCTTCATGCCATAATCGATCGCGACGACGTGCGGCCCCAGCTTGTTGGCACTGTACACTGCATAACCGTTCTGCAGCGTCCACAAACCATCATCCCAGCCGTAATTCTGGGTCGTCGAGATCACCGAGGCGAGGTCCATGCCCTCCAGTCCCGGCCAGCCCTTGGCTTGGCCGAGCAGTTTCTTCAAATCGAATTTGCCGGTGCTGTTGTGGGCGATCACGGCATTGGGCGCACCGCCCATGCGGATACGCTTGGTCAGCGCACGGGTGTCGACGCCCGAAATCCCGATGCGGCCCCAGGCACGCATCCAATCATCGAAATTGCGGGTAGACCGGAACGAAGCCGAAGGCGTGATGGCTTCGCGCACCACGCAGCCGAGCGCATGCGGATTGGCCGATTCGATATCGTCCTGATTGGAGCCGACATTGCCGATGTGCGGGAAGGTGAAAGTGATAATCTGCCCGGCATAAGAAGGGTCCGAAATCACCTCCTGATAACCCGTCATCGCGGTGTTGAAACAGACTTCACCGACCGCAACCCCTTCGGCACCAAAGCCCTTTCCCCAGATGATCGAGCCATCGGCCAGAACCAAAACGCCGGTCGCGCCTTTGGGTTGGGCGGGCGCGGGCGCTGCGGCCATTTCTGGTCCTCTTCTCTGGCAGGGGTTACACTCGTTCGATACGCAAACGGCTGGCGAGTTAGGGGGGGGAATCGACCCCGTCAATCTATTCTTTCCGCGCCCGAGCGGCTAGATGCATGGTTTGACCATTCAGGAATTTTCAGATGCTGCGAGAAGATATCAAAACGGCAACGATCGCTTCGATGAAAGCGGGGAATTCGGCACGCACCGGCACCCTGCGCCTCATCGCATCGTCGCTCAAGAATCGCGATATTGAACTACGCACCGGCACGCCGCCGGCCGATGACGATGTGCTTGTTGCCGAAGTCTTGTCGAAAATGGCCAAGCAGCGCCGCGAATCAATCGAGATGTTCGTTCAGGGCAACCGCCCCGAACTCGCAGACGCCGAACGCGCCGAACTGGCGATCATCGAAAGCTTCATGCCGACGCAGATGTCGGCGGATGATGCGAAAGCCGCGATTGCGGCGTTGGTGCGCGAGTTGGGCGCAACCAGCGTCAAAGACATGGGCAAGGTGATGGCGACGGTAAAGGAACGCTTCGCCGGGCAGCTCGACATGGGTGCGGCCGGCGGGATGGTAAAGGCGGCGCTGGCTGGTTAGGCCCTCCCCACAGGCTGCCAAAACGGCTAGAGCAGAGACGTGGCACTCTCACCGGCCTTTCTCGACGAACTGCGTGCCCGCGTGCCGCTGTCGCCGGTCATCGCGCGCCGGGTGAAACTGACGCGTGCCGGGCGCGAGTGGAAAGGCTGCTGCCCCTTCCACAATGAGAAGACCCCGAGCTTTACCGTCAATGATGACAAGGGCTTCTACCATTGCTTCGGCTGCGGGGCGCACGGCGATGCCATTCGCTTCCTGACCGACCACGAAGGCATGGGCTTTGTCGATGCGGTCAAGCAGCTCGCCGCCCAGGCCGGAATGGACGTGCCCGCCGATAGCCCGGAAGGCCGGGCCAAGGCCGAAGTCGCCGAGGGTCTGCAATCGCTTGCCCAACGCGCCGCCGAATGGTTCCAGTTGCAACTGAAAAGTCCGGCCGGAGCGCAAGCCCGAGCCTATCTCGACCGCCGCGGCGTCACGGCAAAGCAGATCGCCGATTTCGGACTCGGCTATTCGCCCGATTCGCGCAGCGCGCTGAAAACCACGCTGAAGGATGCCGGCGAGGTCAAATTATTCGAAGCCGGACTGATCGGCCGCATCGACAGTGGCGAGACTTATGACCGTTTCCGTGGCCGCCTGATGTTCCCGATCCGCGACCGGCGCGGGCATGTTGTTGGCTTTGGCGGTCGCGCGCTCGGCGACGTCCAGCCGAAATATCTCAATTCCGCCGACGGGCCTTTGTTCGACAAAGGGCGCCTGCTCTACAATCTCGATCGTGCCGGGCCGGTGGCGCGCAAATCCGGGCGGCTCGTTGTCGTCGAAGGCTATATGGATGTCATCGGGGTCGCCGGCGCCGGCATAAACGACCTGGTTGCACCGCTCGGAACGGCGATGACCGAAACGCAATTGCAATTGGCGTGGCGGCTCGTCGACGAACCGATTCTGTGTTTCGATGGAGACGGCCCTGGGCAACGCGCTGCGTTGCGGGCGGCACTGCGCGCCCTGCCGCTGCTGGCACCGGGCAAATCGCTGCGTATTGCGACCCTGCCAACGGGTGAAGACCCCGACGATCTCGTCAAGCGCGGCGGCGGCGCGGCTTTCGAAAAAGTTCTGGCGGGCGCCATTCCGCTCATCGATCTGCTGTGGCGCAGCGAAACTGATGGCATCGAGGCAACCACCCCTGAGCGCCGCGCTGCCGTGCGCCAGCGGTTGCGCGCGCATGCCGACACGATCGCCGACCCGTCGATCAGGTCACTTTACGCTGCCGATTTTTCGGCCCGCTTCGATGCACTGTATCTGGCGCGTCCCGACCAACCACGTCGGGCCTATGTCGCTGGCAAGAAATATCAGCCGCTGCTGGCCGGCGCATCCGCAGCGTTGCGCGCTCGCGCCGGCGGTACCGGCAGCGGCGAGGTGGCAGCGCTGCTGACCGGCCTGATCGTCCATCCGCGGCTCGCCGATCACCATGGCGAGGCACTCGCGGCACTACCGATTGCCGATCCGCGCCAATCGGAACTGCGCGATGCGATCCTTGCAGCGTTGGCGACGTCTCCTGATCTTGAAAGCGCGGCTCTCAGGCACGATCTTGGTTCCAAGGATGTTGGCGAGGCAATGCAGGCCGCCATCACTGGCAACCGGCTTCGATTTTCGTTCACGCGGGACGAGACTCCACTTTCAGCGGCATCGCGCGATTTCGGCTTGATGGTCGAAACCATTGCGGCCCGGGTTCGAATCGAAACTGAACTGGCAGGGGCGACAGCCCGTTTCCGGTCGAGTCTCGATGAGACGGACTTTCGTCAGCAGCAATTGCTGCTGGCCGAGCGGGTTGAAATCGATGCGGCGATGATGCGACTGGCGGAATCGCTGCGAGACGACTAGAGGTTTATAATTCGCCGTCATAGCCGTCCGCGATTCGAGCGCCGGACGCCTGACGACAAGGGAAGAACAAGCATGGCAAAAGCGAACGGAACCGGCGCCGGCAATGGTTCCGATACGGACAGCGTTGACGCCAAGGACGCGCCGCTGCTCGATCTCAACGAAGCGTCGGTCAAGAAGCTGCTCGCCCGCGCCAAAAAGCGCGGATATATCACTTACGATGAGTTGAACGAGGCCCTGCCACAGGACCAGATGTCATCCGAACAGATCGAAGACATCATGTCGGCACTATCCGAAATGGGCATCAACATCATCGAAAATGATGAGCCCGCCGACGATCCGGCGGAAACCGCGCGCGCCGAAGATGACGAGGATGAACCCGAAGCCGTGGAAGGCGACCTGGGTACCGCGCCGTCGGCGCCGGTCGTCAAGGCACCGCTGGATCGTACCGATGATCCGGTGCGCATGTACCTGCGCGAAATGGGCGCGGTCGAACTGCTCAGCCGCGAAGGCGAAATCGCCATTGCCAAGCGCATCGAGGCCGGCCGCAATACGATGATCGCCGGCCTGTGCGAAAGCCCGATGACTTTCACCGCAATGATCGAATGGTCGAACGCGCTGAACGAGGGCCGCATGCAGTTGCGCGAGATCCTCGATCTCGAAGCCATGCTCGCCAAGGATCCGGCCGAAGCTGCCACCGATGAAGATAGCGAAGACAAGGATGGCAGCGGCCTGCCTGCCGTCCAGTTCAAAGACGATGAGGAGCCCGAGAACGAAGCCTCGGCGCCCGACGAAGAAGACGGCATGACCGAGCGGCGCATGCGCCCCGACGGCAAGCCGGCTATTCCTGACGATGATGAGGAAGATACAACGCTGTCGCTGGCCGCGATGGAGGAAGTGCTTAAGCCAGCGGCTCTTGAGAAATTCGCCGAAATAACAGCGACCTACAAAAAGTTCCTCAAGCTCCAAGAAACCCGGCTGACCGCGCTTGGTGCCAACACCGCCTTTCCGGCCAGCGATGAGCGCAAGTATCAAAAGCTGCGCGAAGAACTGACACGCGGCGTCCAGTCGATCCATTTCAACAACGCCAAGATCGAATTGCTTGTCGACCAACTCTATACACAGAATCGCCGCCTGCTGGTCCTTGGCGGTCAGATGATGAAATTGGCCGACAAGCACAAGATCAACCGCAAGACGTTTCTTGACGAGTATATGGGTAATGAGCTGGATGACAGCTGGCTTGTCCGTGTCGGCGGGCTGGACAAGAAATGGTCGGCGCTGGCCAAGGCGGAAAGCGAAACGGTAGAAACCATCCGCCGCGAAATCGCCAGCATAGCCGAAGCCACCGGTGTCGAGCTCGGGGAATTCCGCCGGGTTACCAACATGGTGCAGAAAGGCGAGCGCGAGGCCCGCATCGCCAAGAAGGAAATGGTCGAGGCGAACCTGCGCCTCGTTATCTCGATTGCCAAAAAATACACCAACCGCGGCTTGCAATTTCTTGATCTTATTCAGGAAGGCAATATCGGTTTGATGAAGGCTGTGGACAAGTTCGAGTATCGCCGCGGCTATAAGTTCAGCACTTATGCCACTTGGTGGATCCGCCAGGCCATCACCCGCAGCATTGCCGATCAGGCGCGGACGATCCGCATACCGGTCCATATGATCGAAACGATCAACAAATTGGTGCGCACGTCGCGGCAGATACTCCACGAGATCGGTCGCGAACCGACACCGGAAGAGCTTGCCGAACGGCTGTCGATGCCGCTCGAAAAAGTGCGCAAGGTGATGAAAATCGCCAAGGAGCCAATCAGCCTTGAAACGCCGATCGGCGATGAAGAGGATTCGCACCTTGGTGATTTCATCGAGGATAAGAATGCCGTCATCCCGGTCGATGCCGCCATTCACGCCAATCTCAAGGAAACCGTTACGCGGGTGCTGGCGTCGCTCACCCCGCGTGAGGAACGCGTGCTGCGCATGCGCTTCGGCATTGGCATGAACACCGATCACACGCTGGAGGAAGTTGGCCAGCAGTTCAGCGTCACGCGTGAACGCATCCGCCAGATCGAAGCAAAGGCGCTGCGCAAGCTCAAGCACCCGAGCCGCAGCCGCAAGATGCGCTCGTTCCTCGACGTCTGATCGGGCCGGCCGAATGAAAACAGGACAGGCGGTTGCAAAGCGCAGCCGCCTGTCGCACGGTACCCAATGGCCATTCGATTCCTGCTGGCGCTGACGGCAGCCGTCTCTCTTGACGCTCCGGCAAGCAATTCCCCCTCACCTGCCGATAAGTTGCTCGGCCAAGCGCTAGTGGGCAGCGCCTGCATGACCGGCGAAGGCGCAGGATCACGGTCTGCGACGGGCAAGACCGTTCTGATCACGGGCCTGACGCCAGCGCACATGCCGGTCAGCAGCAATGCCGAGGCGCAGGCCTTCTTCGACCAGGGCCTTGGCTTATTGTTTGGTTTCGACTTCGACGAAGCGCAGAAAAGTTTCCGCCGCGCGGCTCAGATCGACCCGTTGTGCACAATGTGCGGATGGGGCGAGGCCCTAGCCATCGGTCCCTATATTAATAGCGGCCCTGTCGCGGCAAAGCACATCGCCGAGGGACGTGCACTTGTCGCGCAGGTACTCGCCAACACGCACCTCAGTCCGCGTGACCGGGCGTTGGCCGAGGCGCTCCATGCGCGCTATGCCCCCCGCGGCACGCAAGATGGCGCCCATGCCGATCGGTATGCCGACATGCTGGTCACACTTTCGGTCCGTTTTCCGGACGATAATCTCGTTGCCATAATGGCCGCCGAAGCCATCATGTCGGCTCAGCCCTGGGATTATTGGCAGGCTGGCGGCAAAGTGCCCAAGGGTCGCATCGGCGAAGCGCTGGCGCTTGTTGAAACCGTGCTGGCACGTGCCCCCGACGATCCGCAGGCGATCCACCTGCTGATCCACTTGACCGAGGCATCCGCGCACCCCGAACGTGCCGCCGGACCCGCGGCGCGTCTGGAGCGCATTGCCCCGGCGGCACCGCATATGGTCCATATGCCGAGCCATACTTGGTACCGTATCGGCCGCTTCGACGAGGCGATAGCCGCCAACCGACGCGCCATTTCGGCTGATGAGGCGTTTGCGCGCCATGTTGGCGCCGATCCTGTCAACTATGGGTATTTCAATCATCACAGCCACTTCATCGTTTCGGCTGCTACCCAGATCGAAGATCGCACAACGGCATTGGCGGCGGCTGCCAGACTGGAAAATGCCATTGCCGCCAGCGATGTGGCAGCGTCGCCTTGGCTCGAAATGCGGCTGATCACCGCTCTCCATGCTCGCACGCATTTTATGTCGCCTGCCGAAGTTCTTGCCCTGCCCGCCGCCGACAAGCGCCTGTTGCGGATGCAGGTGGCATGGCGGGGCGTGCGCGCTGAAGCCATGGCGGTGACGGGAAATACCCGCGGTGCTCGCGCCGAACTTATTGCCATGCGCAAAGCCCGCGACGCCATCCCGCGCGCGACAGGCGGCGACAAGGCCTTTGCTGCTATCGCCGACAGCGTTGCGCGAGGTCGAATTGCCGAGTCTGAAGGCGACAGCAGCGAAGCTATGCGTCAGTATCGTGCCGCCGAAGCCATCGAGAGCAACCTCGCTTATGCCGAGCCACCGCTGTGGCCAACGCCGGTATCGGTGCTGTCGGGGCAATTGCGACTGCGATTGGGAGACAAGGCCGGCGCTGCTGCCGATTTCCGGCGTGCGCTTGCCGAGCGCCCGGGAAACCGGCTGGCAAGCTCCGGATTGGCGATGACGAGTTCGTAATTTTCCACGATCGGCGCAACGCGCACCAGACCGACCGCTATATTGTCGCGCTGATCGCAACCCTGCCCCATTGGCGCATACTCTCCCGCTTGCCTCATAACGGTAACTTGAATGCCGCAAAAGCGACGGATAAGAGGTAACTTTATGAATATCGCTTCCTTGCGCGTCTTGGCACTGATGATCACGCTCGGCGCCGCCATGCCGGTTTCAGAACCACTGCGCGACCGGATCATCGCCGATGCCCGCGCCGTGCCGCCGACCAGCCTGGTTTTTGATCGCACGACCAACATAGAACGCAAGGGTGGCGGCAGCAGTACCAAAATCGTCCTTGTCGAGCGCTGGGATGGCCGAAACTGGTCGCTGATCAGCAAGAACGGCAAAATGCCAAGTGTTTCCGAACGTCGTGCCATCGAGACGCAAGCAGCAGCAACACCGGTTCCTGGCTATCACCGTCTCGCTGGCCTATTGGCTGCGGCCA
>JBMOFG010000061.1:0-8571 GCA_049314415.1 Polymorphobacter sp. | reverse complement strand
CACCGATCCTTCGGGCATCGCGTTCCCGGTGCCGGGCAATGATGACGCCAGCCGCGCGATCCTGCTCTATGTCAACGCCATCGCCGACACGGTGATCGAGGCCCGCCAGGGCCGCGCCGCCGAGCGTGGTGTCGATATCGGTGCCATGGAAGAAGCGCCGGTTGAATATGCCCTGGAAGCGCCGGTTGAAGCGCCGGTTGAAGCGCCGTTCGAGGCGCCTGCTGCCGAAGCGCCTGTTGCTGAGGCACCTGCCGCGGAAGCGGTCGCCGAAGCCTGATCGGCTGAAACCGGCCGCCAGGCTGGTTGACCCAAGCGAAGACCGCCGGGCGCAGACACTGCGCCCGGCCGTTTTCGCAAAGCGAGTTCTTGAAGCTGTAACATTGGCCGTCCAACGGCCATATGAACCCGAAGAGGAGCCAATATCATGGCCGATATCACCGCTGCGATGGTGAAGGATCTGCGCGACCGTACCGGCGCAGGCATGATGGACTGCAAAAAGGCGCTGAACGAAACCGCCGGTGACATGGAAGCCGCGGTCGACTGGCTGCGCACCAAGGGCCTTGCGGCCGCTGCCAAAAAGGCCGGCCGCACCGCCGCCGAAGGTCTTATCGGCGTCACCGTCGCCGGCAAGCGCGGCGCCATGGTCGAAGTCAATTCCGAAACCGATTTCGTCGCCAAGAACGAAACTTTCCAGGGCTTCGTGCGCACCGTCACCGCGATTGCTGCCGAACTGGGCAGTGATGTCGCAACCCTGCTTGCCGCATCCTATCCCGAAAGCGATGGCAGCGTGCATGACAAGCTCACGCACAATGTTGCGACCATTGGTGAGCACCAGACGCTGCGCCGCGCTGCGATCGTCGATGTCGGCCAGGGCATCGTGACGTCCTATGTCCACAACGCCACGGCGTCGGGCCTCGGCAAGATCGGCGTGCTCGTTGGTCTCGAATCATCGGCTTCGGCTGACGTGCTTGAGCCGCTGGGCAAGCAGATTGCCATGCACATCGCCGCTGCCAACCCGCTGGCGCTCGATGAAACCGGCCTCGACCAGGCGCTGGTCGAGCGCGAACGCGCTATCGCCCGCGAAAAGGCCGCCACGTCGGGCAAGCCGGCCGAGATCATCGAAAAGATGATTGAAGGCGGCGTGCGCAAATATGCGCAGGAAAATTCGCTGCTGACTCAGGTCTTTGTCATCGATGGCAAGTCCAAAATCGCCGATGTCGTTGCCAATGCCGCCAAGGCTGCCGGCACTGCCATTACGATCAGCAGCTTTGTCCGCCTCCAGCTCGGTGAAGGCATCGAGCGCGAGGAAAAGGACTTTGCCGCTGAAGTCGCCGCAGCCGCCGGTATCTGATCGGGTACGGGCCGGCCACAACGGCCGGCCCGACCAACATGCTTGGCAGCGCCGCGCGCGCTGTCTAGGGTGGTGCGCGCAGCCATCCGGACGTGGGGGAGTATAGGATCAGTCATGCCAGCGTCCGGCTATAAACGTATCCTGCTGAAGCTCTCGGGCGAAGCGGCGATGGGCGACGAGGCCTTTGGCATCGATCCCGCCACCGTCGCGCGCGTCGCCGGCGAAGTGAAGGCCGCGCATGATGCCGGCTACGAATTGTGCCTTGTCATCGGTGGCGGCAATATCTTTCGTGGCATCGCTGGTTCGGCCAAGGGTATGGACCGCACCACTGCCGATTATATGGGCATGCTGGCGACCATCATGAACGCGCTCGCCATGCAGGACGCGCTCGAACAATTGGGTGTCGATACGCGGGTGCAGTCCGCGATCCCGATGGCATCGGTATGCGAGCCTTACATTCGCCGCCGCGCCGAACGCCATATCGAAAAGGGCCGGGTGGTGATCTTTGCCGCCGGCACCGGCAGTCCGTTTTTCACGACGGACAGCGGCGCTGCCTTGCGAGCCGCCGAGATGCGCTGTGATGCGCTGTTCAAGGGCACGTCGGTCGATGGCGTCTATGATGCCGACCCCAAGAAGACCCCTGGCGCGAGACGCTACGACCGCGTCAGCTATTCGACTGTGCTTGCCAATGATCTCAAAGTCATGGACGCTTCGGCGGTATCGCTGTGCCGCGACAACGACATACCAATCGTGGTTTTCAACATTCGTGAACCCGGCGCGCTGGCTGCGGTCCTCGACGGCAGCGCGCTGTCGACGATCGTTACCAATGACGCAGCGGTCAAATCAGGAGAACTGGCCAATGGCTGACTTCGAATCGGGCCCATGGAAGGCCGATCTGGAACGCCGCACGACCGGGGCCATCGAAGCACTCAAACATGATCTCGCCGGTCTGCGCACCGGGCGCGCAAATACCAGCCTGCTCGATCCCGTAACGGTTGAAGTTTACGGCTCGGCAATGCCGCTGTCGCAGGTGGCGACGGTGACGGCCCCCGAACCGCGCATGCTGTCGGTGCAGGTGTGGGACCGTTCGAACGTTACCCCGGTTGAAAAGGCGATCCGTTCGGCTGGCCTTGGCCTCAACCCGATCACCGACGGTCAGACGCTGCGCCTGCCGATCCCCGACATGACCGAAGATCGTCGCAAGGAAATGGCAAAGCTCGCCTCGAGCTATGCCGAAAAGGCCAAGATCGCCGCGCGCAATGTCCGCCGCGACGGGATGGAAGTGCTGAAAACCGCCGAGAAAAAGGGCAAGATCAGCCAGGACGAACAAAAGCGTCACGAAGCCGAAGTTCAGAAGATCACCGACAAGGCCATTGTCGATATCGACGCCGCTACCGCTGCCAAGGAGAAGGAAATTCTCGGCAAGTGACCGGTGCGGTCGCCTCGCAGGACGGTGGTGACGGCGCCCGGCTGCGTCACCTTGCCATCATCATGGACGGGAATGGCCGCTGGGCCAAGTTGCGCCGCCTGCCACGCATCGCCGGGCATCGTGCCGGCGTCGAGGCCGTTCGTCGCGTCGTCGAGGCAGCACCCGATCTCGGAATCGAATTCCTGACGCTCTATGCTTTTTCGACCGAGAATTGGAAGCGGCCGGCGGACGAGGTGAGCGACCTGATGGGATTGCTGCGCCACTATATCCGCTCCGAAATCAAAGACCTGCACAAAAATGGTGTCCGGCTCGATTGCATCGGTGATTACCGTGCGTTGCAGCCCGATCTTGTCAAGCTGCTCGAAGACGCGCGGACGCTGACGGCCAATAATCGCCGGATGACGCTGGTCATGGCGCTGAATTATGGCGGGCAGGATGAATTGGCCCGCGCGGCGCGGGCGCTGGCCGCCGATGTCGCTGCCGGCACGCTCGATCCGGCGACGATCGATGTTGCCGCGCTCGCCGCGCGGCTCGATACCGCCGCGATGCCGCCGCCCGATCTGGTGCTGCGCACCTCGGGCGAAATGCGGCTGTCGAACTTCCTGCTCTGGCAATCGGCCTATGCCGAATTCGTTGCGACCGATACGCTGTGGCCCGATTTCGACCGTGCCGCGCTGACCGATACGGTGGCCGAATTCGCGACACGTGAGCGGCGCTTTGGCGGACGCTGACACGCCGCCGGCGCCGGCCGGCAATCCCTTGCTCAAGCGCATCGTGACCGGTGTGGCGCTGATAATCGTCGCGCTGGCAGCCGTGCGTTTCGGCGGCAGCTTTTTCACAGCGCTGATCGCAGTAGCGACGCTGATCATGTTCGCCGAATGGACGGTGATGCACCGGTTGGGACGCCTGGTCCTGCGCGCCGGACTGGCGATCCTGGCCGGCGTCGTCATGCTGATGGCGCTCGGCCGCTTGAACGAAGCGCTGCTGCTTGCCGGTTTCGGCGCGATGATCCTGGGGATCTTTGCCGCCACTCTGGGCAGCAAGCCGGCACAGGCCGGAACGGCGCGCCGGCAGCCCGATGGTATCGGCGGGCGGTTTGCGGTGGCAGGTATCCTCTATTGTGGCCTGCCGGCCATCTCGTTGATCTGGCTGCGCGGGCTGACGCTGGGGCTGGAAGCAGTGATCTTCCTGCTGTTGTGCGTCTGGGCGGCGGATATCATCGCCTTTTTCACCGGCCGCGCGCTGGGGGGGCCCAAGCTGGCGCCGGCAATCAGCCCGAACAAGACCTGGTCGGGCGCCATTGGCGGCGTCGTCGGTGCCATCGTTATCGCCGGCGGCGCGGCGGCGGTGTGGCTGACGGGCCAAGGCGGCAAGGGTTTTGGCTGGTTCTTCGCGCTCGCCGGCGCGCTGGCGGTGCTGTCGGTGCTCGGCGATTTGCTCGAAAGCGGGCTGAAGCGCCGCGCTGGCGTCAAGGATTCGGGCAATTTGCTGCCGGGTCATGGCGGGGTGATGGACCGTCTCGACGGGCTGGTCCCGGTGGCGATCGCCGGTGCCTTTGTCTTTGCGCTGACGGGGTGGGCCGGGTGACTTCGCTGACGATCCTTGGCGCGACCGGCTCGGTTGGCAGCCAGGCGCTCGATCTGGTCGCGCGCAATCCGGGGCGTTGGCAGGTCGAGGCGCTGACCGCCAACAGCGATGCGCACGGGCTGGCGGCGGCGGCGCGGGCGAGCGGCGCGCGCTTTGCCGCGATCGCCGACCCGGCCGGCTATGCCGATCTCAAGGCGGCACTGGCCGGCAGCGGCATCGAGGCAGCCGCCGGGCCCGACGCGATTTGCGAAGCGGCGCAGCGATCGGGCGATATCGTGCTGACCGCCATAGTCGGGGCTGCCGGCCTCGCGCCGACGCTGGCCGCGGTCGAGCGTGGCGCGACGCTGGCCATTGCCAACAAGGAAACATTGGTATGCGCCGGGCCGGTCGTTACCGCGGCGGCAAAGGCGAGCGGCGCTACGCTGTTGCCGGTCGATTCCGAGCATAACGCCATCTTCCAGGTGTTCGATCATGCTCAGCCCGACCGGGTGGCGAAGATCATTCTGACCTGCAGCGGCGGGCCGTTCCGCACGCGCAGCCGCGCTGAGCTGTCCGGGGTGAGCGTTGCCGACGCCTGCAAGCATCCGGTGTGGTCGATGGGCGCCAAGATCTCGATCGATTCGGCGACCTTGATGAACAAGGGCCTTGAACTCATCGAGGCGCACCATCTGTTTCCCGTCGGGCTCGACAGGCTTGATGTCATCATCCATCCGCAATCGGTGGTGCATTCAATGGTCGAATATGTCGATGGCTCGGTGCTGGCCCAGCTTGGCACCCCCGACATGCGCATCCCCATCGCTTACGCTATGGCGTGGCCCGAACGCATCGCCACCCCTGCAGCGCGGCTTGATCTTGCCGCCATCGGCCGGCTGGAGTTCGAAGCACCCGATCTTGTGCGTTTTCCCTGCCTGGCGCTGGCCTGGGAAGCGATGCGTGCCGGTGGCAGCGCGCCGTGCATCCTCAATGCCGCCAATGAAATTGCCGTGGCGGCGTTCATCGCCGGGCAAGTATCGTTTCTCGATATAGACGCCATTGTGGCTGCGACATTGGCACGGGTTGCCTCGGGGCCGGTCGGTTCGCTTGATGAAGTGATCGAAACCGATCGCCGCGCCCGGGCCGAAGCCCGGGTACAGGTGACGGCACGGGCCTGAGCTGTTGTGAGAAGGGAGGCATAGAGGTGACCGACATGCTGCCCCAGCCGGGTCTTGGTTTTACCCTGCTGACCTATGTCATCATGATCGCCGTGCTCGTTGTCGTGCATGAAGGCGGGCATTATCTTGCCGGGCGTTTTTTCGGGGTGAAAATTGATTCCTTTGCCGTTGGCTTCGGCAAGGAATTGTTCGGCTTTGATGATCGCCGCGGCACGCGCTGGAAACTCAATCTGATTCCGCTTGGCGGCTATGTGAAGTTCACCGGCGACATGAACGCGGCAAGCCAGGCCGACCCCGCCGTGCTGCTGTTGCCCGAAGCCGAACGCCGCAGCCTGTTCGTTTTCAAGCCCTTGTGGCAGCGCGCCATCATCGTGGCGGCCGGACCTTTGGTGAACTTCCTGTTCGCCATCGCCATTCTCACTGGTTTCTATGTCGCGTTCGGCCATCCGTTCACGCCGCCGGTGGTCGCCGGCGTGACCGCCGACGGACCGGCCGCCGCCGCCGGTATCCGCCCCGGCGACCGTATCGTCAGCATCGACGGTGATGCGGTTGATCGCTTTGAAGACATCGTCAACATCGTCATGTCGGGTACCGGTGCACCGATGCAGATCGTGATCGATCGTGGGGCAGCGCGCTTGTCGCTGCAGGTGACTCCGGCCCGGGTGGAAACCATCGACCGCTTCGGCAATGTCGTTCGGCACGGCCGCCTCGGTGTGTCGCGCAGCGGCCGGATTGTCGAGGACGTGTCGCTGCTGCCCGCCATCGGCTATGGCATCAAGGATAGCGGTGAGATCATCGGTACGATCGCGACAACGCTGAAGCAGGTTGTTTTGGCAGAGCGGAGCCTTGCCGATCTTGGCGGGCCGATCAAGACCGGGCAGGTCACCGGCCAACAGGCGTCGCTCGGCATCCTGCCGTTCATCGCCTTCATGGCATTCTTCTCGATCAACCTCGGCTTTATCAATCTGCTTCCCATACCGATGCTGGACGGCGGGCATCTTCTGCTTTACGCGGTGGAAAGTGTCAGACGGCGGCCGATGGGCCCAAAGACGCAGGAATGGGCCTTCATGTCGGGCTTTGCTGCGTTGATGACCTTCATGGCTGTGCTGACCTGGAATGATCTGGGGTCGGTCGGTGTGTGGGGTCGGTTGACCGGGTGGCTGGGGTGAGCGGCGCGGGCCTTTGCGGAACGCGGCGCCGCGTCAGTATTTCTATTCAAGCGGGTGGCAGGCAAGGACGGTCAAGCGTGAATTATCGCCCTGGGCAGGGGTCGCGGGCAATGCCGCACCTTATGTCCGCACTGCTCATTTCAACGATGCTGGCGGGGCCGGCGCTCGCGCAGCGTCCGTCGCGTCCGGATACACCGCCACCGACGCCATCGGCTGAAGCCGAAGCCGCCGCCGCCGCCTCGCGTACCGAACGCGCGCTGCCGGCCACCGCCGCCAATGCCGGCATCGTACGCTCGGTGCTGATCCGCGGCACCGAACGGCTTGAGGCTGAAACGGTGCGTTCCTATCTCAATCTGAACATCGGCGACCGTTATGACCGGGACCGGACCGACCAGGCGCTGAAGGCGCTGTTCGCATCGGAATTGTTCGCTGATGCGACGATCCGCGACGAAAATGGTGCGCTCACCGTCGAGGTAAAGGAGAATCCGGTGATCAACCGGATCGTCATCGAAGGCGCAAAGCGGGTCAAGGAAGACAAGATCCGCGAGGAAATCCGTCTTGCGCCGCGCCAGATCTTCACGCGCAGCAAGGCGCGTGCCGATGTCGGGCGCATTCTCGAACTCTATCGCCGTTCGGGGCGCTTTGCGGCCGCGGTCGAGCCCAAGATCGTACTGCTCGAACAGAATCGCGTCGATGTCGTGTTCGAAATGACCGAAGGCGCCAAGTCCAAGGTTCGCCAGATCAACATTCTGGGCAATGCGAAATTTTCGGAAGACAAGATCCGCAGCCAGATGGCGACGCGCCAATCGCGTTTGTGGCGTTTCTTTTCCTCGAACGACACTTACGACCCCGATCGCCTTGCCTATGACCAGCAGAAGCTGCGGCAGTTTTACCTGACACAAGGCTATGCCGATTTCCGCGTCGCCTCGTCGGTGGCGGAACTCACGCCCGATGGCCGTGACTTCATCGTCACCTATGTCGTCGAGGAAGGCGAGCGCTACAAGTTTGGCAAGGTCGATCTCGAAAGCCAGATTCGCGATATAAAGCCCAAGGAATTCAAGTCACTGATCCGCATCAAGGACGGCGACTGGTACAATGCGCAGCAGATCGAGGATACGGTAGAAGGTCTGACCGAAACCGCCGGCCTGCTCGGCTATGCTTTTGCCGACGTCCGCCCGCAGTTCGAGCGCGACAAGGAAAAGCGCCAGATGAACGTGACCTTCCAGATTGGGGAGGCGCCGCGCGTTTATGTCGAACGCGTGCAGATCAACGGCAATACCACCACACTCGATACCGTCATCCGCCGCGAATTCCGCTTGGCCGAAGGCGATGCCTTCAACAGCATCAAGGTCAAGCGCTCGCGCGATCGCCTGCTCGGGCTGGGTTTCTTCCAGGACAAGCTGGAGATTGAACAAAAGCCGGGCAGCGCGTCTGACAAGGTCATCCTCGAAGCCAATGTCCAGGAAAAGCCAACCGGCGAATTGCAGGTCTCTGCGGGCTTTTCCTCGCTGGAGCGCTTCATCCTGTCGCTGTCGATCCGGCAACGCAATTTCCGTGGGCGTGGTCAGGAGCTGCGCGCCTCGGCCAATGTCTCAAGCTTCTCGAAATCGATCGAGGCGGGCTTTACCGAACCCTATTTGTTCGGCCGCAACCTCGCGCTCGGCTTCGACGTATTCCGGCGTGATTTCCGGTCGTTCAATTTCACCAGCAACAATACCCGTAACACCACTTATAATCAGGTCTCGACGGGCTTTCAGGTGCGCACCGGCTTCCCGATCACCGAGTTCTGGGCGGCGTCGTTGCGCTACGGCCTGTCGTTCGAGAATATCACGCTCGACCAGAACACCTTTTTCTCCAACGGCGTATGCGACCCGCTGCTTGCCG
>JBMOFG010000060.1:0-8604 GCA_049314415.1 Polymorphobacter sp. | reverse complement strand
AACATGGGCGGCATCCCGACCAATTATCACGGCGAAGTCGTGACGTTGAAGGATGGCAACCCTGATACCGTGGTGCCCGGCCTGTTCGCTGTTGGCGAAGCGGCGTGCGTTTCGGTGCACGGTGCCAACCGGCTCGGCTCGAACAGCCTCATCGATCTCGTCGTCTTCGGCCGCGCCACGGCGCATCGCATCGGCGCGACGCTCAAGGCCGGCACGCCGCACCAGCCGGCGTCGAAGGCCGCTGATGATTTCGCGCTCGGTCGCCTCGATGGCTTCCGCCACGCCAGCGGTCCGGCCTCGACCGCCGAAGTCCGTTTGGCGATGCAGAAGACCATGCAGTCGAACGCCGCGGTGTTCCGCACCACCGAGATTCTTGAAGAAGGCGTCGGCAAGATCGATGCGGTCAGCGCGCGCATGACCGAGATCGGCATCCAGGACCGCAGTCTGGTGTTCAACACTGACCTGATCGAAACGCTCGAACTCGACAACATGATGCCGCAAGCGGTGCTGACCATGCACATGGCCCGCGCCCGCCACGAAAGCCGCGGCGCGCACATGCACGAGGATTACCCCAACCGCGATGATGCCAATTTCATGAAGCATTCGCTCGGCTGGAACCGTGAGGGCAAGGTCGAACTCGCCCAGCGCCCAGTGCACGAATACACGCTCACCGACGAGATCGAATATATCAAGCCCAAGGCGCGCGTTTATTAAGCGGCTTGTGGAATATCATATAAGGACTTGATATGGCTGAATTTTCTCTTCCCGCGAACAGCAAGATTTCCAGCGCCGGCAAGCGCTATCCGGCACCGGCGGGGGCGAAGAACGTCCGCGCGTTCAAAATCTATCGCTGGAACCCCGATGATGGGGCGAACCCGCGCTATGACACTTATGAGCTCGATCTCGCCGAGACCGGGCCGATGGTTCTCGACGCGCTGATCAAGATCAAGTCCGAGGTTGATTCTACGCTGACCTTCCGCCGCTCGTGCCGCGAAGGGATTTGCGGGTCATGCTCGATGAATATCGACGGGCTCAACACGCTGGCCTGCACCCAGGCGATTGCCGACATCAAAGGCGAAGTGCGCATTACCCCGCTGCCGCACATGGAAGTCGTCAAGGATCTGGTGCCCGATTTCAAGCATTTCTACGCGCAATATGCGTCGATCAAGCCGTGGTTGCAGACCGTCACACCGGCACCATCGGGCGAAGAGCGCATTCAGTCCGAAGAAGATCGCGCCAAGATCGATGGGCTGTACGAATGCATCCTGTGCGCCTGCTGCTCGACGTCCTGCCCGTCCTATTGGTGGAACAGCGACAAGTTCCTCGGCCCCGCGATCTTGCTCCAGGCCTATCGCTGGCTTGCCGACAGTCGTGACGAAATGACCGGCGAACGGCTTGATGCGCTGGAAGATCCGTTCCGGCTGTATCGTTGCCACACGATCATGAATTGCTCGAATGTCTGCCCCAAGGGGTTGAACCCGGCCAAGGCGATCGCCGAAATCAAGCTGATGATGGTCGAGCGAGCCGGCTGAAAATAGCGCGCCGCGCTATTTTCAGACCCGGCGAGCGCTCGGCCAGCAAGGGCGGTGGTGCCTTCTCCCGCCGAACCCGTCTGACGTGTCGGCGCGGCTTTGTCGTGACGCGTTTGCCGTCCGCGTCTTGGGGGAGTTGCAGCGCACGCCCTCGCGCGCTACCCCCCACGCCATGACACGTGAACTCATGACGACCGGCGAACACGAAGGCTGGACGCGCTGGCGGCGCGAGCCTGATGGGCGCTACACCTCGATGCTGGGGGATTTCTATTTTCGCGCCGATGCCAGTGGCGCGGTCGAATGCCGGATGGCGACCGACCGGCGCCACACCAATGGCCTGGGCTATCTCCACGGCGGTTTCATCATGTCGTTCATCGACATGGCGATGTTCGCCTTCATCTTCCGCCAGCTCGAAAACAACGCCGCTGTCACGCTGAGCTGCGCGACCGATTTTCTGTCGGCAGGCATTGTCGGCAAGCACATTGAGGCGTCCGGCGAAATCTTGAAGGAAACCGGCAAGATGCTGTTTGTGCGCGGGCTGGTGACGCAGGAAGGCGAAAAGATCGCCTCCTTCACCAGCACGATGCGCAAGGTGCCGCGCCTGCCGCGTCCAACCGGCGATGGCGCCGCCACCCGGCCCGTACCCAAGGCTGGCTGACCGTCATGGCCGGGGTGCGCGCCGCTTATCGGGCGTTGGTCGCGGCCGGCGAATTGCGACCCGATGCGGCACAGGTCGCGGTGGTCGAGCGGCTTGACACGCTTGCCGCCGAACTGGCGGTGCCGCTGGCCAGACCCGGCCTGCTGGCGCGCTGGCGCAAGCCCGAACCCGTGGCGGCGCCGCGGGGCCTGTATATCTGGGGCGGGGTCGGCCGCGGTAAATCCATGTTGATGGATTTATTCTATGCGCACACTGATGTGACCCCGAAGCGCCGGGTGCATTTTCACGAATTCATGCTCGAAGTGCACGGGTTGCTCCATGCTGAGCGGCAGAAGGGTGGTCCAGATCCGATTCCGGCGGTCGCGGCGCAGATAGCGGCGGGGGCGCGGCTCCTGGCCTTTGATGAAATGCAGGTCAAGGATATTGCCGATGCGGCGATCCTGTCGCGGCTGTTCACGGCGCTGTTCAGCTACGGCGTGACTATCGTCACCACGTCGAACCGGGTGCCGACCGATCTTTATAAGGATGGGCTCAATCGGCAATTGTTCCTGCCTTTCATCGCGCTGATTCAGCGTCAATGCGCCGTTATTACCTTGGATGGCCCGACCGATTACCGGCTGGAACGGCTCGGCGGCGCCGCGACCTGGCATGTGCCAGCCGATGCGGCGGCGACGGCGGCGATGGCCGACACTTTTTTCCGGTTGACCGATTATCCGGTCGAGGACCGCGCCCGGGTGCCGAGCGACATATTGCTTGTGCCCGGTGGGCGTACGCTGTTCGTGCCCAAATCGCTCAAGGGCGTGGCGGTGTTCTCTTTCGCCCGACTGTGCCGCAAACCGCTGGGAGCGGCGGATTATCTCGCCATCGCCCGGCATTATCACACTGTTTTCATTGTCGGTATCCCCATGATGGGTCCGGAAAACCGCAACGAGGCGGTGCGTTTCATCACGTTGATCGATGCGTTGTATGAATATAAGGTCAAGCTGGTGGCTTCATCCGGGGCGGCGCCGGCGGCGCTCTACCCGGCCGGTGACGGCGCCTTTGAATTCGAACGCACCGTGTCGCGACTGATGGAGATGCAATCGGCAGCATATATGGCGCTCGGCCATGGTGAGGCAGAGGCGGCCTAGCGTATTGTTGCAGTTGCACAGGGGCGGCATCGCGACTATCCGAAGCCCGACTTTGAACGACTCACGCGAAGGATTAACTCCCCATGGCTCGCAATAAAATTGCGCTGATCGGCGCCGGCAATATCGGTGGCACGCTGGCGCACCTGGCGGCGGCAAAAGCCCTGGGCGATATTGTGCTGTTTGATGTGGTCGAAGGTGTGCCGCAGGGCAAGGCGCTCGATCTGGCGCAGTGTGGCCCGGTCGAAGGGTTCGATGTGAACCTCAAGGGCACCAATGATTATGCCGATATCGCCGGTGCCGATGTCATTATTGTCACCGCCGGTATTGCCCGCAAGCCGGGGATGAGCCGCGACGATCTGCTCGGGATCAACCTGAAGGTGATGAAGGCGGTGGGTGAGGGCATCAAGGCCAATGCGCCGGGCGCCTTCGTCATTTGCATCACCAACCCGCTGGACGCCATGGTCTGGGCGCTGCGCGAGTTCTCGGGCCTGCCGCACCACATGGTCGTCGGCATGGCCGGCGTCCTCGATTCGGCGCGTTTCCGCCATTTCCTCGCCGATGAGTTCAAGGTGTCGGTCAAGGATGTCACGGCGTTCGTGCTCGGCGGCCATGGCGACACGATGGTCCCGGTCATCGAATATTCGACCGTCGCCGGCATTCCCGTGCCCGATCTCATCAAGATGGGCTGGAGCACCAAGGAGCGCATCGACGCGATCGTGCAGCGCACCCGCTCGGGCGGCGGCGAAATCGTCGGTCTCTTGAAGACCGGCTCTGCCTATTATGCGCCTGCGACCAGCGGTATCGCGATGGCCGAGGCGTATCTCCATGACCAGAAGCGCGTCATTCCCTGCGCGGTGAACCTGACTGGCCAATATGGCGTCAACGATCTGTACGTGGGCGTGCCGTGCATTATCGGTGCCGGCGGCGTCGAAAAGGTCGTCGAAATCGCGCTGACCCCGGAAGCCCAGGCCAATTTCACCGTGTCGGTCGATGCGGTGAAGGAACTGCTGGTGGCGTGCAAGGCGATCGATCCGTCGCTGGCTTGATAATGTCATTCTGGCCTTGAGCCGGGACCCGGCTTGCTGCTGGACTGACCGAATACAACTGGAACCCGGCTCAAGGCCGGGATGACAGAGAGGTAGGACCCGACATGAACATCCACGAGTATCAAGCCAAAGAAGTGCTCGCAAAATTCGGCGTGCCGGTGCCGGCGGGCTTTGCCGCGCTGACGGTGGACGAAGCCGTGGCGGCGGCGGGGAAGCTGCCCGGGCCGCTGTATGTCGTGAAGGCGCAGATCCACGCCGGCGGACGCGGCAAGGGCAAGTTTGTCGAGCTGCCGCCGGAAGCCAAGGGCGGGGTTCGCCTCGCCCGCTCGGCCGATGATGTGCGCGCTGCGGCCACAGACATGCTCGGCAACACCCTGGTCACCATCCAGACCGGCGCGGCGGGCAAGCAGGTCAACCGGCTTTATGTCACCGATGGCGTCGATATCGAGAAGGAATTCTACCTGGCGCTGCTCGTCGATCGTGCCACCGGGCGCATCGCGCTGGTCGTGTCTACCGAAGGCGGCATGGATATCGAAACCGTCGCGCATGACACGCCCGAAAAGATCACGACGCTGACTATCGACCCGGCGACCGGTATCATGCCGCATCACGGCCGCAACGTCGCGGCGCTGCTTGGGCTGAGCGGTGATCTTGCCAAACAGGCCGAACATGTCGTCGCGACGCTTTATGCCGCCTTTATCGGCACCGACGCTTCGCAGATCGAGATCAACCCGCTCGCCGTGACGGGCGACGGCAAGCTGATGGTGCTCGATGCCAAGGTTGGCTTCGATCCCAACGCGCTTTATCGTCACCCCGATCTCGTCGCGCTGCGCGACCTGACTGAGGAAGACCCCGCCGAAGTTGAAGCGTCGAAGTTCGACCTCGCCTTCATCAAGCTCGATGGCAGCATCGGCTGCCTCGTCAACGGTGCCGGCCTCGCCATGGCGACCATGGACATCATCAAGCTGAACGGTGAAGAGCCGGCCAACTTCCTCGATGTTGGCGGTGGTGCCGACAAGGAAAAAGTGACCAACGCCTTCAAGCTGATTTTGCAGGACCCGGCGGTTAAGGGCATCCTCGTCAACATCTTCGGCGGCATCATGCGCTGCGACATTATCGCCGAAGGCATCATCGCCGCGGCCAAGGAAGTGAACCTCTCCGTCCCGCTCGTCGTGCGGTTGGAGGGCACCAATGTTGAATTGGGCAAGAAGATCCTCGCCGAAAGCGGGCTGCCGATCATTTCGGGTGATAATCTTGGCGATGCCGCGGCGAAGATCGTCGCCGAAGTTCGGAAGGCTGCGTAATGTCGATCCTTATCAACAAGAATACCCGCGTCATCACGCAGGGCTTCACCGGCAAGCAGGGCACGTTTCACACCGAAGCGTCGATCGCCTATGGCACCCATGTCGTCGGCGGCACCGCGCCCGGCAAGGGCGGTACTACGCACCTCGGCCGGCCGGTTTTCAACACCGTGCATGAAGCCCGTGCCGCCACCCATTGTGACGCCAGCGTCGTCTATGTGCCGCCGCCCGGCGCTGCCGATGCCATCTGCGAAGCCATCGACGCCGAAGTGCCGCTGATCATCTGCATCACCGAAGGTATTCCGGTGCTCGACATGGTGCGCGTCAAGCGCTCGCTGGTCGGTTCGAAATCGCGCCTGATTGGTCCGAATTGCCCCGGCGTGCTGACACCGGGCGAATGCAAGATCGGCATCATGCCGGGCAACATCTTTTCCAAGGGCTCGGTCGGCGTCGTTTCGCGCTCGGGCACGCTGACTTATGAAGCCGTGCACCAGACGACCGCCGTGGGCCTTGGCCAGACGACGGCGGTCGGCATCGGCGGTGATCCGGTCAACGGCACCAACTTCATCGACATGCTCGCGCTGTTCCTCGCCGATGATGCTACCAAGTCGATCATCATGATCGGTGAAATCGGCGGCAGTGCCGAAGAGGAGGCCGCACAGTTCATCCAGGACGAGGCGCGACGCGGCCGCAAAAAGCCGATGGTCGGCTTTATCGCCGGCACGACGGCACCTCCGGGTCGTCGTATGGGCCATGCTGGTGCCATTGTTTCGGGCGGCAAGGGCGATGCGGGTTCGAAGATGGCAGCAATGGAAGCCGCGGGCATCCGCGTGTCGCCGTCGCCGTCGCTGCTCGGCATCACGCTGGCCGAAGTCCTGAAGGGTTGATGGCAGCCCTTTGATGGCAGGCGGCACGATCGAACTGACCGGCCAGGCGGATTTTCCCGCCTGTGCCTGTTGCGGCGTGCCAGCGCGACGGGTGTGGGGCAACCTTATCGACGAGGGCGGGACCACTGCTTATGTCGTGCAATGGGCGCCTGGAACGGCCGGCACCCATGCCGTCGTCATTGGCCTGGTGTTCGGCGACTGGGGCGAGGGCAGCGGCCGCGACGACCGTTTGCACGTCGCGGTCGAGGTGCGTCACAATCGCGGCCTCGACAACATTACCATCATTGATGCAGCCCGCTCGCCGATCGACGCGACGCCGTTGGCGGCACGCTCGCTGGCCCGGGCTGAAGTGCTCAACCGGCCTTTGCACGCGCGGGTACTCAACTATGTCGAACAGATACGTGTTCAGGATGCCCGGGTTTCGCGCTTCACATCGGCCTGATACACAAGCCAACGTTCGCTCGTCGGTCAATTTGGCAGGCAATGATTGCCAGTGCCGTAAAACATGGCAGCCATGCTGTTAATGACGGTGACATGCTCGCGCAGCAAGGCTATCAGCCCCGAGACGGATGAAGGACGTGCGTAATGGATTTTGAAGCCTTGTTGCCCGGCGCCGACGATATGTCGGGGCCGTCTTGGGCGCGGACCGACTGGCCATTGCCGCCGACTGATGATCTGAGCCGGGCGCTCGATGCCGCTGACATGGTCATCACGGCGCCGGGCAAGGTAGCCGGCAAGGCTGCGGCGATTGCGGCGGCGGCGGGGGCTTCGCCCGATGCGATCGCCCGCGCCGCGCAGGATTCGATTTCGGCGATGATGCTGATTCGCACCTATCGCGTCCGTGGCCATCTTGCGGCCGATCTCGATCCGCTGGGACTGCTGAAGCGTGATCTGCCGGTCGATCTGACCCCCGAATATCATGGCTTCAACGAAGCCGACCTCGACCGTCCGGTGCATGTCGGCGGTGCCATGGGGCTGCAAACTGCGACGATCCGTGAAATCGTGTCGATCCTGCGCGCCAATTATTGCGGCCATGTCGGCGTCGAATACATGCATATCAACGATGTCGAGGAACGCCGCTTCATTCAGGACAAGATCGAGGGCCGCAACAAGGAAATACAGTTCAGCGACAATGGCAAGAAAGCCATTCTCAACAAACTGGTCGAAGCCGAACATTTTGAAAAATTCCTGGGCCGCAAGTATGTCGGCACCAAGCGTTTCGGGCTCGATGGTGCCGAAGCGATGATCCCTGCGATGGAATCGATCATCAAGATCGGTGGCCAACTTGGGATCAAGGAAATCGTCTTCGGCATGCCACACCGCGGCCGTCTCAACATGCTCGCCAATGTGATGCAGAAGCCGTTCCGCATCATCTTTCATGAATTTGGTGGCGGCTCGGCCAACCCCGATGATGTCGGCGGCTCGGGCGATGTGAAATATCACCTCGGCACCAGCACCAACCGCGAATTCGATGGCAATCTGGTGCACTTGTCGCTGGCGCCCAACCCGTCGCACCTCGAAGCGGTCGACCCGGTCGTGCTCGGCAAGGTGCGCGCCATCCAGACCCTTGCTGACGATACCGACCATAGCCATTCCATGCCAGTGCTGCTGCATGGCGATGCGGCGTTTGCCGGGCAGGGGATCGTGGCGGAATGCTTCGGTTTTTCGGGGCTTACCGGCTATAGCACCGGCGGTACCATTCATTTCGTCGTCAATAATCAGGTTGGTTTCACCACCAGCCCGCAGTTTGCGCGCTCGTCGCCTTATCCGTCCGATGTTGCCAAGATTGTCCAGGCGCCGATTTTCCACGTCAATGGCGATGATCCGGAAGCGGTGACCTTCGCCACCAAGGTGGCAACCGAATTCCGTCAGAAGTTCAAGCGCGACGTCGTCATCGACATGTGGTGCTATCGCCGCTTCGGCCATAACGAAAGCGACGAGCCCAGCTTCACCCAGCCGCTGATGTATGCACAGATCGGCAAGCAGCAGCCGGTCAGCGAACTTTATGCCGCCCGTCTGGAAAGCCAAGGCGTCATCGGCGCCGGCTTCC
>JBMOFG010000059.1:0-8851 GCA_049314415.1 Polymorphobacter sp. | reverse complement strand
GCATCCAGTCGATCCCCACCGTCTATGCCTTTCTGGGGGGCCAGCCCGTCGATGGTTTTCAGGGCGCGCTCGGCGAACGCGAGTTGAAAGCCTTTATCGACCGCCTGCTCGCCGGTGCGCCGCTGCCCGCCGCCGAAGCCGATGCCGAAGCCGAAATCGCCGCCTTGCTCGAAGCCGCCGAACAGGCGAGCGCCGCTGGTGCGCATGAAGATGCCGCCGCCATGCTTGGCTCCTTGGCCGGTGAATTGCCCGAACGCGAAAACATCGCCGGCAAATTCGCCCTCAGCCTGTTGGCGCTGGGACGGACAGAAGCGGCAGCGCAAGCCCTGGCCGCCGTGCCGGCCGAATCGAAGGATGGCGATGTCGTGCGCGCCCGCGCCGCCATCGCGCTCGCCGCCGAAGCCGTGCCGGTCGATGATCTGGCAGGACTGCTCGCCGATGTCGCGGCACATCCCGATGATCATCAGAAACGCTTTGATCTGGCCGGCGCCCTGCTCGCCAAGGGTGACCGTGATGGTGCCGCCGATGCGCTGCTCGCCATTATCGCCGCCGACCGGCAGTGGAATGAGGCAGCGGCGCGAACGACTTTGCTCAAGATGTTCGAAGCCACCGGCCTCGATGACCCGTGGAGCATCAGGACACGCGCCCGGTTGCGATCCGTGCTGTTTTCATGAGCGCCGACGAGCCATTGCCCGCTGCCGTACCGGTGTTTCCGTTGACCGGAGCCCTGTTGCTGCCCCGCGGCGTGTTGCCGCTCAACATCTTCGAGCCGCGCTATCTTGCCATGGTGCGCGATGCCATGGCCGCTACCGGCGCCGCGCATCGCATCATCGGCATTATCCAGCCCCGGGCCAATGGCGAGCCGCCGCCGCTTTACGAAGTCGGCTGCCTGGGACGAATCGGCGATTATCGCGAAACCGAGGATGGCCGCATCCTGATCGCGCTGACCGGCGTATCGCGCTTCCGTGTCCAGGCCGAACTGGCGCGCACCACGCCGTATCGCCAGGTCATGGTCGATTACCTCGGCTTTGGCGATGATCGCGACGAACCCGATGCCCTCGCCGCTGCCGCCCGCGCCGGACTGGAGGATGTGTTGCAAACCTATCTCGATGCCAAGGGGCTGTCGGCCGACTGGCAGGCGGTGAAGGATGCCGATGACGAAGCGCTGGTGACGACGCTGTCCAGCGTCTGCCCTTTCGAACCCCCCGAAAAACAGGCGCTGCTCGAAGCCGAGGATCTTGCCGACCGCACGGCGACACTGACCGCGCTGATGTCCTTTGCGCAAGGCCTGGGCGACTCCGGCCAGCGCCCGACGCTGCAGTGACCGCGACACCCGATCCCAAGCTGCTGGCGATCCTTGTCTGCCCGCTGACCCGTGTGCCGTTGCGCTACGACGCCGTGGCGCAGGAGCTGGTCGCCGACCAGGCGGGGCTGGCCTATCCGCTGCGCGACGGCGTGCCGATCCTGCTCGCCGAAGCGGCGCGGGAGTTTGTGCCGCCGGATTGACCTCCCTCTCCCGCAAGCGGAAAAGGGAAGGGTCACTCATTTCGCGAAATAATGCTCGTAGGCCGGGACTGTCAAAAACGGCTCCAGATGATCAGCCAGCGTCAGTGTGCGGAACACATCGGCGGCTTCGGCATATTTGCCGGTGGCAAAGAAATTGTCGCCGACAACACCCTTCCACACGGCCAGCTGCGCATCGGTCACCCGGTTGATCAGCGCTTCATCGACCGCCTCGCCACCATCAAGCACCACGTCCGACACGCGCCACTGCCAGATCTGGGTGCGGCTGATTTCGGCGGTGGCCGCGTCTTCCATCAGATTGTGCAACGGCACGGCACCCTGGCCGCGCAGCCAGGCGGCGATATAGCCGATGGCGACATTGACGTTGTTGGTCAGCCCGGCGAGGGTCTTGGGCCCGGGCGGCGGCGTGGTCAGGTCTTCGGCCGTCGCCTTACCCGGCGGGATGACATGCAGCTGGTTCGGCGTCGGCATCAGCCGGTCGAACACCTCGCGGGCGATCCCGACGAGACCGGGATGGGCGACCCAGGTGCCGTCATGGCCGAGCGTCGCCTCGCGTTCCTTGTCGGCGCGGACCGCGGCAAAGGCCATGGCATTGGCAGCTTCGTCGTCCTTGACGGGGATGAAGGCGCTCATCCCGCCCATCGCATGGGCGCCGCGCTTGTGGCAGGTGCGCACGACATGGGCTGCATATTTGGCCATGAACGGCACCGTCATCGACACCGCGGCGCGATCGGGCAGCACCTTTTCGGGGTCGGCCTGGAAGGTTTTGATATAGCTGAAGATATAATCCCAGCGGCCGCAATTGAGCGCGGTAATGTGATCGCGCAGTTCATAAAGGATTTCTTCGGCGTAAAAGGCGCCGGGCAGGGTTTCGATCAATACGGTCGCGCGGATGCTGCCGAGCGGCAGCCCCATCAACGATTGCGCCGTGGTGAAGATATTGTTCCACAGCCGCGCTTCCAGATAATGTTCAAGCTTGGGCAGATAGAAATAAGGACCAGAGCCGCGCGCCAGCAAGGCCCGGGCATTGTGGAAGAAATACAGGCCGAAATCGAAGATGGCGCCGGCAACCCGCTCGCCATCGACCAGCATATGGGCTTCATCGAGGTGCCAGCCGCGCGGGCGGGCGATGAGCGTGGCTGTCTTGTCATTGAGGCTGTAGCGCTTGCCCTTATCCTCGAGCGAAATCGTGCCGGCGGCGGCATCGCGCAGATTGACTTGACCCTGCACCATCACATCCCAGGTCGGCGCGCTGGCATCCTCAAGACAGGCCATGAAGCATTGCGCGCCCGAATTGAGCGCATTGATGACCATCTTGCGGTCGCACGGCCCGGTGATTTCGACGCGGCGGTCGCTAAGGTCGTGCGGCGCCGGGCGCACCTGCCAGAAAGGATCGTCGCGCACCGCGCTGGTTTCGCCGGCGAAATCAATGCCATTGCCGGCATTCCACCAGCGCTGGTGCTGCTGGCGCGCGCCGAGCAGCGACTGGCGGGTCGGTTCGTACATGTGGTGGAGCTGCGCGACAAAGGCCAGCGCCGCGTCGGTCAGGATGGCTTCATAGCCCGGCGCCATGGCACCGGTGATCTGGATACCGGTGGTCGGAAATTGGGACACGCTGGTCGAACCTTTCATTCATCGGTGAAGCGAAATGGCGTCAGCCCGCGCTGACGTTCATCAAATGCAAGCCGCGCCCCTGCTGGCGGCAAACTGCGCTGACGGCAAGAGGCGCGATGACAGGCGGCACAGCCGGGACCGATTGGCACCGCTGGCCCGCCAAGCTCGATCCCCGCCGCCCAGGCCAGCGACGCGGCATGGCGGGCATCGCAACCAAGACCGATGGCGAATTCGGCGCGGCCCGAACCCCAGGGCGCGGCCGTACCGCGCACCGTGCGCGACAAGGTCAGATAACGCTGGCCATCCTCCATTTCGACAAGTTGCCGGCGCAATTCGCCCTGGCGGTCGAAAGCCGCGTGGAGCGACCAGAGTGCGCAGCCACCCCCGCCGATCGGGCTGGACGGAATCGGCGATGGCCCGGGAGCGAAAGATTTGGAAATGGTGCCGGCACGATCGACGCGCAGGATAAAAAAAGGGATACCGCGCGCGCCCGGCCGCCCCAGGGTGACAAGCCGATGGGCGATCTGTTCGAGACCCCGGCCGAATCGCGACTGGAGCAATTCGATGTCATAGCCCGTGGTCTCACAGGCGGCGAGGAACCGGGTATAGGGCATCAGGATGGCGCCAGCGGCATATTTGCCCAGCGATATGGTACAGGCGCGCTGATCTAGCGACGCGGTTACACCGGCTTGGGCAATGGTTTCGGCGATGACATCGGCAAGCTCGATCAGTGCGAGTTGCACGGCAGCGGCAAAACCGCGCGATGCGGCATCGAGCGCTTCGGAAAGCTGGAGCTGACGGGCATGAAGATCGAGCCGGCGCAATGTGTTGGGCAGTACCTCGGCAGGCATGGTACGAACCGTAATCGCGTGGCGGGTCCGCAGCCGATCGACGACTGCGATATTGAGATCGGCCCCGGACAGGCGCAGATCATCGGACAGTGCCTCGGCGGCAGTATCGAGCGCCGTGAAATGATTGCCGGCGGCGTTGATCATGGCGACAACGGCATCGAGCGGGCTGGCCGGTGCGGTCAGTGCCGGCCCGGGAGGCGGGCTGGCGTGCAGCCGCACCAGCGCCTGGGCAATGCCGGGCGAACGTAGTGCCAGTTCGCGCAATTCAGCACGCGATACATCGATTCCGGTGAGGCGCGAATCGGTGAACACCCGCACCAATTCTTCGCCCGGGTCGCCGCCATCCGCCCCGGTCAGGTTTTTGAGATCGAGATCATAGCTGCCGGCGAGCTTGAGCAGAAAGGTCGCTGACAAGGGGCGCTGGTCGCGCTCGATCAGGTTGAGATAACTGACCGATACGCCAAGATCACTGGCCATGCGCGTCTGGGTGAGGCCGCGCCCCATCCGGATGCGCCGCACGCGGGCACCGGCGAAAAGTTTTCGACCGTTGAGGTCGGGCGGAACCGGCAAGTTTGTCAAAATTTTTACAACTTGACCATCTTATTTGGCGAAAAGAGACATTTCGACACGATTCTTTGACCGAACCGCGTTGACGCGGGCCTAGCGCAGCGGCAGGATAAAAACAATTGGTCCAGCAATACGAAACAGTAATGCGACCATAGGGGAGGATGTGGCGGAGGCAGCGGCAAACGCGCCCCGCCACAGCCATTTTTACAACATAGCGGTGCTGATTAGTGGTGTTGATGGCCTGTCGCTGCCGTCAGTCGTACCCGACAGCCTGATCAGGATCCGACAGTCCCTGCAGACGCAGCGCCGCCCGCCGGGCAAAGCGCAGCGTTTCTGCCTTGCGCCGGCTGGTGTTGAGCGGCACCCAGGGCGCCGCGCGTACATCCTCGCCATCAAAGCGATCGGCGATGATCAGGCCTGTGCGATCGGGTTGGAAATCCGGCGTGTCAAAGAGGCCGAGGGGAAAGCCCGGCGGCACCGCCCAGAAGAAGCGGTCGCAATAATCGAGATATTCGGGCCATTTGCGATCGCCGCGCAGATCGGCGAGCGACACCTTGATCTCGACCAGCGTTAACCGCCCCTGCGCATCGATACCCAGAATATCGGCCCGGCGGCCACCACCCAGCGGCACCTCGGCAAGCGGGGCGACGCCTGCGCGGACCAACAGGCGGCACGTTCCACGCCGCACATCGGCCGCAAGGATTCGATCTGGCAAGCGGATATCGGTCACATCCGGGTTTTTCGGCGCAAAGTGCGAACGGCAATCCCGTCAGCGGTAAAAGATATGATTACCGATGGCGGCGACGCGTACCTTGCCGGCCCAGTTGGGCGCGATGCGCGCAGCATGGAAAGCAATCGCTCGCGGCACGACATCGCGCCACAGATCATTGACGGCGATGTGGGCGATGGCTTGGGCGCGCTGCCATTCGACACCGGGCCGCGGGGTGCGGCTGTGATCAAAACTGAACTGGCGCGGCTGGCGGACAACGCGGCAGATGGTGCTGGCAAAACGCCCCGAATCGACCCGGTTGAGAATGGTCTGCGCCACGGCCAACTGGCCTTCGACCGGTTCGCCGCGCGCTTCAAAATAGACTGCGGTCGCAAGGCAACCAAGCTCGTCGTCCGCGTCGACGACGGCGGGGTCGATCGCGGCAGCGAGGCTGGCCAGGCTGAGGGGCGGCGTCGCCAGCACATTGTCATCGGCAAGCAAGGTCGCAACAGCATAATCGGCTGCGATCGGTGCGACACTGTCGTCAGCAGCATAGGCCGCAGCGCCGGTCGATAGAAGGGCCAGCCCCACCAGTACGCCAACAAAAGACAAGTGCAGTTTCATCAGGAACAGCAAGCGCCCGATGGTCGAGCACCGTCAACTCTCGCCCAACATTTCAGCGACGAGCCGTGCCGCGTCCACGATGTCCAGTTCGATGACCCACAGGTCAGGGTCATGCCGACGTGCCCGGGTGATATTGTCGGCAACGGCGTCACCAGTGGCGATGGCAACCCATTCATAACCGCCGGCCATGGCAAACATCGGCGACAACAGGGTTTCGATACCGGCTTCACGGGTTACGATGGCGATGCTGCCGGCAGTAGCATCGCCGCGCGCCAGCACCGTGCCAAAACCGCCCTGCGCCGCCACCCGTCGCAGCAACGCCGCGACCTTGAGGCTGCTGGCGAGGCGGACGTTCACGTCAGGCAGCGCGTTTGCCATTTATCTGCGACGGGCCGATCGCGACCCGCAGCTCGGCTTCGGTGACGGCGTCGCGCATCGCAGCCAGAACTGCCGGGTCGCGCAGCGTGCGGCTGATCCGTGCCAATGCCTTGAGATGGTCGGCGCCGGCGCCTTCGGGCGACAGCAACAATATGGCAAGATCGATCGGCTCACCGTCGAAACTGCCATAGGCAATCGGTGCCGGCAGCCGCACCACGACAACCATGACGCGCGTCAATCCTTCAATGCGGGCATGCGGGATCGCGACGCCTTGGCCAAAGCCCGTAGCGCCCAACGCTTCGCGCTGGCGCACGCGTTCGAGCACCAGCGTCCCCGGCATCGCAAGGGCAGCGCCTGCCATATCCGACAATTTTGCCAGCAGGTCATGCTTGCTGGCAATCAGACAATCAAAAGCGATGCCGTTGACATCGACCAAATCGGCAAAGCCGGCATTGTTCATCATCCGGTTGCACGCACGCTCTGCTGACGCGGCTCCACCCAGCCGATGCTGCCGTCTTCGCGACGATAGACCATATTATGGTCGCCGCTGGCGCTGTTGACGAACAGCAGCGCGTTGGTGTTGCGCAGATCGAGCATCATCACAGCATCACCGACGCTCGCGGTCGGGATATCAACCCGGGTTTCGGCGATGACCAGCGGATTATCACCTTCGGGCCCGATGTCGTCGGTAGTCGGCGCAAAGATGACATAATCGGCATTGTCGATCTGCACGGCGCGCTCGGCAGCACGGTCAGCACCCGGGCCATGGCGGTCCTTCAGCCGGCGCATATAGCGGCGAAGCTGCTTGTCGATTCGGTCGGCGGCGCCATCGAAGGCCAAATGAGCATCAACGGCGTGATTGGCGCTTTTGAGGATGATATCGGTCATCACATGCATGACGATATCACAGGAAAAATGCCCGTGCGGCGCCGGACCGAGCGTGACATGCGCCGAAATCGCGCGCGGAAAATATTTTTCGACCATTGCGGTCAATCGCTCACGGACATGCGCGCCGAAAGCCGCGCCGGTGTCTGTTTGATGACCGGAAATGCGAACGTCCATTACACTATGCTCCTGCATTGTGACCCGTCGGACTCGAGACAGGGTCGCCGCTCTATGCCGCGCCGTACCTGGGGTCAATGACCAGCGCCCTGCTGGGCAATGACCATGGCTATTGCAACCAGACGGGGTCTTTCAGGCTGGCGATGAACGATTCATGGGCTTCGAGTTCTTCGGGTAGCGCAACATGATGGCGAATACCGAAGTTGACGCGTTCGACCGGCAACTGTTCCTCAGCGGCATCGGCGGCAAGGTCGAAGCCAATCTGGCGGCCGCCGGTCAATTCGACATAGACCCGGGCCAGGAGTTCGGCATCGACGAGTGCGCCATGTTTGGTGCGCCCCGACAGATCAATGCCATAACGGCTGCACAGCGCATCAAGCGTGTGCTTGGCACCGGGGTTGATCTTGCGCGAAATTTCCAACGTGTCGATGGCACGGCTGTGGGGGATGAGTGGCAGCCGGGCGCGCTTCAGTTCCCAGTTGAGAAACTCCATGTCGAAGGCGGCATTATGGGCGACGAGCGGTGAGTCTTCGATGAAGGCAAGGAAGTCGTTGACGACCATTTCGAACACCGGTTGACCAGTGAGGAAAGCGCTCGACAAGCCGTGAACGGCCTGAGCGTCCTTGGGCATCGGCCGTTCGGGATCGATATAGGTGTGGAAGGTGCGGCCGGTGGCAACGCGGTTGACCATTTCAACGGCACCGATCTCAACGATGCGATGGCCATCGCCGGGCATGATGCCAGTCGTTTCGGTATCAAAGACTATTTCGCGCATGGCGTGGCTTTAGCGCGATTGCGCGAAGCGGTGAAGGCCTTGCGACAAGGCGCCTTACAGCAGGAGGCCGGGCCTATCTGCGCGGCAATTCGGCGATGATCTTGCGCACAAGCTGCAAGCTATGCCGCCGTCCGCGCCCGGTTTCGATGACGATATCGGCGAGCGCACGTTTTTGCCTGTCGGGCAGCTGCGACTTGAGAATACCGGCGAATTTCATTGGCGTCATGCCCGGCCGCGCCAGCACCCGCGCCCGCTGCACGCGATATGGCGCCGATACGACCACGCTGAGATCGCAGCGCTGCCAACCGCCCTTTTCGAACAGCAATGGCACATCCAGCACCACGGCGCGCTTGTGGCGATGAGCGCCCAGAAAGGCCGATTGCGCATTGGCGACAAGCGGGTGAAGGATGTTTTCAAGTTTGTGCAATGCCATGGCGTCGCTGAAGACTTGGGCTGCGAGTTTTTCACGATCGAGTCCGCCGGCATGGGTGGTGCCGGGAAAAGCCGCCTCGATCGCGGCAAGCGCCCGGCCACCCGGGCCCTGCAGCCGGCGCACCGCAGCATCGGCGTCGAAAACCGGCACACCTTCGGCTGCAAACATCGCTGCAACGGTCGATTTTCCCATGCCGATCGACCCGGTAAGTCCGATAATGATCATGCGGTGAGCAAGGTTCGCAGTTCGGCATCATGCTGACGCGGTGCCTCGGCATGAAAGAACAGATTGAAAGCGAGTTCAGCCTGGCCGAT
>JBMOFG010000058.1:0-8866 GCA_049314415.1 Polymorphobacter sp. | reverse complement strand
TGCGCCGTTCGTCGCCCGGGCCGTTGGCGCCGGCATCCGGTCGAAATCCCTGACGGGGCGCAGCGCCATCCGGGTGCGAGGGCCGGCGGCATTATCGAAGAACAATCAAGATCAATTGTTTAGCTGATTTTTAGGTCGAAAATTCGGTTTGATTGAAATTTTTTTAATTATTTCAGGGTGAAACGCGGCATGAAACACGGGTTTTCCGCGTTGCGGTAACGTTAAATTAATAATTTTTGATTAATCTTCTGGCCGACATAAAACATTGTGTTTTTGTCGGAAGGGGACGGTGAATCATGGCGATCACATTACGTGTCGTGGGAACATTCTATCAGAATGAGAATATCGCGGTGCCGAGCGGCAGCACGGTCAAAGATGTGCTTGACTATGCGCAAGCCAATCCCACTGGAACTTCAACTAGCAGCAGCGCAAGCGCTTTTGGATATTCGGTCAATATGGCCAGCGGCGGATCTTCGGTCATGTCGTTTTCGGTAACATATGACCAGTGTTTCAATTCCATTACGTCTGGAATGGCATATCCTGCAGGAACCTATTTTCTGGCTGAGAATATGCAATCGTCGCCAGTTTACAGCGTATGGCAGTTCTATGTGCAGGATGCTGATGGCAAGCCTGTTGCCTATAATCCGCGGATCACCTTTTTCGATCAACCAAATGCGATTGTACCCGATAATGGCACCGTGACTTGGCGCCTGGTCAACCTGCTGACCGGACCGAATGTCGCGCCAAAGCCGGCACAACAGCGTTTGTCCTGAACCCGCGAATCCGGGCGGCTGCCAGCGCTGCACAGCGGTCGCCCAAATTGCGCACGGCGAACCATTGCGCGTACGGTTATGCGCAGCAATGGGCGCGCCTAACTTTAATTGCGCGACCAGAAAAGGCCGACCATCTTGATGTTGTCGAACCCCGTTCGGCCCGTACCGGTAAACTCACCCTTCGAAGGCAGCCAAGAGTATACGGTTACGGCACAATCCGGTACAATCACATCCGACGCGGCAATGCTCGCGCGGTCGCATCGATGCTCGGTGATGAAGTTCGCACCACGATTAGGAGCACGCATCCTGCATTGGATCAGGACACCAGACGTCTTCTCTTTACTCTGCGATGCTCCGCAATCGAGCGGCAATTCGACGTAGGTTCCTGCTGGCGTGCCGATGCTGACGATCATGCCGTTGAACCTTAATCCATAGGCCCCCGGCAGATCATTGCGCTGAGGTGCACCAAAGGCAAATGATGCCACACCCGTGTCTTGTCCCGTGCCTTGTGCGGCAGCCGACGACACGACAAGCAGCGCCGCCAGACCTGTGACAAAAATCTTCATGAAAATCGGCCCTTCTAAACATTTCTTTAATATTATAAAGCGAAGCCGGGTGCGGTCAACATGCCAATCCCGGCACAGTGGCGCAAAAAAAAAGCACAGCCCGGCACCCGGTCGGGTTGCGGGCGGCGACGGGCTGGGCAGGAGCTGGACTGCATGCCAGGCTGCGCTGGCGTGAGGGAGATTTCAGCGCCCCCCTCTCCCGCAGGCGGGCGAGGGGCGGGATAGGGGCGGGCGTGTGGGGCCTCGGGCCCTGTGATCGGGCGCGCTGTCCTACACGCCGGATTTGTGCAATATAGCGGGGGTATGCGCTCTTTGACATTGTTGGCCCCGCCACCTGCGCGCGCGACCGTGGCGGAAACGCGCAGGGAGCGCGACATGCGTGCATTTTTGCCGGCGCAGTAGCGCCTTTTCAAAAACGGGCGAAAACGTGACTTTCGTGAACTTTGCCCGGCGCGTTCAGGCAGCGCGCATCTTTTCCTGCACCACCAATTCCTGGGCGATGAGCTCGGACACCTGGCTCATCACCGGCGCGAACACCGTGTCACGCTCAAGGCAATAGTCACGGCGGATATCGGCGAGCGGCCGGTCGAGCATCTCTTCGAAGCGAATGAACTGCAGGCTTTTCGCCCGCCGCCCGAACGCCCAGCCATCGGTAATCGCGTCCATCCCGGGCTTGATCAGCCAGGGATCGACCAGCGCCATATGGCTGACGATCACGCCGAGCGTCATCGCCGCATAGGGGTAATCCATCTGCGCCAGCTGGAATGCCTGCAGCGCCAGTTCGTGCGGCGGCGCCGTGGTGTAACCGGTCAGCACATGGTGGAGATCATGCGTCTGGAAACCGCGCAGCACCTTATATTTGATGACCGCCGGCATCCGGTCGAGCTTGCCGCCGGCGGCGAAATCTGCGGTGAGCTCGGCATAGCCTTCGCCCAGTTTTTCGGCGAGGCCATTATCGACCATATGCGCCCGATAGGCCGCGCCCAGCGTGCCCGGCGCGCAATGATCGAGCGACGACAGGCGGAACGCCGGCGCCATCCAGGCTTCGCGGGCCAGCGGGCCGTGCTCCGGGTGGCTCTCGATCGCTGCCACATATTTGTCGATGGTTGCCTGCGGCGCCTTTTCCCACCATTCGTTGAACAGCAGGTGGACGCCATAACCATAAAAGTCATTGGCGGACTTGAGGTATTTTTGCCCGAATTCAGGGTCGATGGTCGGCAACATCACAGCATCCTCCCGATTGGCCCCATCAAACGCCGCCGGCCGGCCGGGGTCAACTCCCGATCGGGCCGGGTCAAGCCGGAGACCAGCCCGAGGGCGCCAGCATAAAGCCGGCGAAATCAAAGCCGGGCGCCACGACGCAACTGACCAGTGACCAGCCCGTGCCGGCGCGCGCCGCCTGCCAGTCACCGGCCGGCACCACCGCCTGTACGGCATCGCCGGACAGCACATCGCCGCCCAACGACTGCCAGCGGGCGGCGCCCCCTGCCCCCGGCGCAATGCCCAGCGCCAGCGGCGCCCCGGCGTGCCAGCACCAGATTTCATCGGCATCGACACGGTGCCAATGCGATTGCTGTCCGGCTTCGAGCAGGAAGTGAATCACCGTGACAGCGCAGCGTGAACCGCTTGCCGGCGCACGAAAAGTCTCGCGATACCAGCCACCTTCGGGATGCGGCTGCAGACCGAGCGCCGCGATGACCGCCGCGGCGTCGCCGGTCATCCCGCCAGTGCAGTCCGGACGGCCGCGACCGCTGCGGCGGCCTGGGCACCATCGGGGCCGCCGGCCTGCGCGAAATCGGGCCGGCCACCGCCGCCCTGTCCGCCGACCGCCGCCGAAGCGAGCCGCACCAGATCGACCGCCGAGCGGGTGCCGAGCAGATCATCGGTCACGCCGACCGCCACCGAAGCGCGACCATCATTGACCGCGACGAAAACCACGACGCCCGAACCAAGCGACTTTTTGGCATCGTCGATCAGGCCGCGCAGATTTTTGGCCTCCAGCCCTTCGAGCACCTGGCCGAGAAAACCGGCGCCGCCAATGCTTTCAGGTGCCGACGCGCCACTGCCGGTTGCCGGACCAGCGAGCGCCAGCGCCTTCTTGGCCTCGGCAAGCTCGCGTTCCAACCGCTTGCGATCCTCGGTCAATGCTTCGAGCCGGGCGACGACTTCATCGGGACGCGCCCTCAACGTTGCCGCCGCCGCTTTCAGCCGATTTTCCTGCTCAACGAGGAACAGCCGCGCCGCTTCGCCGGTCAACGCTTCGATACGGCGCACGCCGCTGGCGACCGCACCTTCCGAGGTGATCTTGAAAAGCCCGATATCGCCAAGCGCGTTGACATGGGTCCCACCGCATAATTCGGTGGAATAAACCGCTTCCCCTGCGGCCCCCATGCCAAGCACACGGACTTCATCGCCATATTTTTCGCCAAAAAGCGCCATGGCGCCGGCCTCTATCGCCGCCTCGGGGGTCATCAGCCGCGTCGATACCGGGCGGTTGCCGCGGATCTGGGCATTCACTTCGGCCTCGACAACCGCAACATCTGCGGGCGTCAGCGGCTTGGACTGGCTGAAATCGAAGCGCAATCGTTCGGCAGCGACCAGCGAACCCTTTTGCGTGACATGGCCACCAAGCCGGTTGCGCAGCGCCGCATGCAGCAGGTGTGTCGCCGAATGGTTGGCGCGCAACCGGTCGCGCTTGTCGGCATCGACATGCAGGCTGACGGTATCACCAACGGCAATCGTGCCGGTGCTGACCTCAGCATGGTGGACGTGCAGCTTGCCAAGCGGCTTCGAGGTATCGCCAACGGTGACGGCAAGGCCATTGTCACCAGCAATGGCGCCGGAATCCCCGGCCTGGCCGCCCGATTCGCCATAAAAAGGCGTCTGGTTGGTGACGATATCGACCTTTTCCCCCGCCGTGGCACGCGCCACCGGCGCGCCGTCACGAACAAGGGAAATCACCTGAGCCTGGGCGGTGACGCCAGTGTAGCCGGTAAATTCGGTGGCGCCGCTGGCTTCGACGATATCGAACCAAATTGTATCGGATGCCTTGGCGCCGCTGCCGGTCCAGGCGGCGCGGGCAGCGCGCTTCTGTTCGGCCATGGCGACGTCAAAACCGGCGCGGTCAACGGCACGCCCCTGGGCGCGCAATGCATCTTCGGTCAGGTCATAAGGAAAACCGAACGTGTCATATAATTTGAAGGCGACATCGCCGGGCAGGGTCGCGCCAGGCGACAAACGGCCGGTTGCATCGTCGAGCAAGCGCAGACCGTTGACGAGCGTCTGGCGGAAGCGCGTCTCCTCGAGCTTGAGGGTTTCCTCGGTCAACGGCTGGGCGCGCGCCAGTTCGGGATAGGCTACCCCCATCTCGGCAATCAGCGCAGGCACCAATCGATGCATCAGCGGTTCGGCGGCTCCAAGCAGATGGGCATGACGCATAGCGCGGCGCATGATGCGACGCAGCACATAGCCGCGGCCCTCGTTCGACGGCAGCACGCCATCGGCAACAAGGAAGCCCGAAGCACGCAAATGGTCGGCGATGATGCGGTGCGACGCGGTCGCTTCGTGACTATCGGCCTGGCGGGTTCGTTCCTCGCTGGCGCGGATCAGCGCCTTGAATGTGTCAGTATCATAATTGTCGTGCACACCCTGCAAAACGGCGGCGATGCGTTCGAGGCCCATGCCGGTATCGATACTGGGGCGTGGCAATTCAAGGCGCGTCGCGGCATCGACCTGCTCATACTGCATGAACACCAGGTTCCAGATCTCGACGAAGCGGTCGCCATCTTCATCCGGACTGCCCGGCGGGCCGCCGAAGATGTGGTCACCATGATCGTAGAAGATTTCGGAGCATGGCCCACACGGCCCGGTATCGCCCATCGACCAGAAATTGTCATTGGTGGCGATCCGGATGATGCGGTTTTCAGGCAGGCCGGCGATCTTCTTCCACAGCCCGGCGGCTTCGTCATCGGTATGATATACGGTGACTGTCAGCTTTTCAGACGGCAGGCCCCATTCGCGGGTCAACAGGCTCCAAGCATGTTCGATGGCGTCTGCCTTGAAATAATCGCCGAAGCTGAAATTGCCGAGCATTTCGAAAAAAGTGTGATGGCGAGCAGTATAGCCGACATTATCGAGATCATTGTGCTTACCCCCGGCGCGCACGCATTTCTGAGACGAAGTAGCAGTGACATAGGGCCGCGTCTCCAGCCCGGTAAAGACATTCTTGAAGGGCACCATGCCAGCGTTGACGAACATCAGCGTCGGATCATTCTGCGGCACCAGCGGTGCCGACGGCACAATACGGTGCCCGGCCTTGCCGAAATGATCGAGGAAGCTGCGGCGGATATCGTTGGTCGAAGTCATGAACATGGACTTAAGTCGAGAATGCAGGAATGGCTAGGGTCGGGATCGCCGAAACGCCTCCTAGCGGCATTCTTTGTACTACCGCGGAACGGCAATGGGAATCTGAACGCCCGACACCTTAGTTACGCCACAGGTACTTACGGTTGCCAAACACCGCATCATCCCCGCATTTTGTAGCGCCAACTTCCAGATCACGCCCGCGCCGACATGAGCCAGACAGCTCCAGGCAGGCCGACGGCACCATCGCTTTGATAACAGGCAAGCGCGGCGGCCAATGCCGCGCGTGCCGCGGGTTCGATCTCGCGGCCAGCGTCGCGAATGGCGCGTGCCGCGGGGCCAATGTGCAAATTGAAATCGACGGCGGCGGCGACCGGGTCGCCACCTTCACCAATTATCATGGTGAAAGGCAAAGCATGAAAGGCGATGTCGGTCCAACCGGCAGCAGCCAGAATGGCATGAACACGTTCCGGATCGGCAAAGGCAAACGGGCCGGGCGCGTTCGGATCAGTGGCGGGTTGCGGCGGCAGCAGCGACGCCAGGGTCGTCAACGGGAATGTCGCCCAGCCATTGTCGGCCGGCGATTGCCAACAGGCAAAGCACAAGCGTCCATCAGGGGCGGCGAGCCCATGGATATTGGCAAAGGCAGTCACCGGATCGGCAAAGAACATGACACCGAAGCGCGAAATGATCAGGTCAAAACCAGGATCGTCGCTATAGGTCGCCGCGTCGGCAGCGATGAAATCGGCCGCACTGAGCAGTTCCTCGGCACGAGCCCGCGCCCTTGTCAGCAACGGCAAGGAGATATCGACGCCGGTGGCATGGCCGTCGTCGCCGACCGCGCCTGCCACCACCAACGTAGTTTCACCACTGCCACATCCGATATCGAGCACATCTTCGCCGGGCTGCGGCGCAGCCAACGAAAGCAGCGCTGCAGTAACCGGCGTGAGCGCACGATCCATCCTTTCCTGCATCTTCACCCAGGTCTCGCCGACCTTGCCATTCCAATATTCGATCTGTTCTGCGTTCGACATGAATGACCCTATGGAAAACGTTGAAAGAAACCGGTCAGACGGCGCATCAACGGCGTGAACAGTTTCGCTTGGCCACGTTGTTCCGCAGCAAAGCGCAGGGCTTCGGCAAGGGTAGGATAGGCAAAGGTGAGGCTAGCAAGGTCGGCAAGCGACAATTTACCGGCAACCGCGAAGCTGGCGAGTGCGAGCAATTCCCCGGCGTGGGCGCCGACAATCGTGACACCGACAACACGGTTTCCGCGCGCCATAATCTTGACGAACCCGCGCATATCGCCATCGGTCACCGACCGGTCATTATGATCAAAATCATGTCGCCAAACGCCGACATCGGGATGGGCAGCACGCGCCCTTGCCTCGGTCAAACCGACCTGGGCCAATTCAGGATCGGTGAAGATCGCTGCCGGCAAGGCACTGTAATCGGTCGCCTTGCGGAACGGAAACAAGGCATTCTGGATGACAGTGCGGGCATCCTGGTCTGCCGCATGCGTTAACCGCGGGCCGTCACGGCAATCGCCGATTGCGAAAATGCGCGGGTTGGATGTGCGTAAATATTTGTTAACAATTATACCATTGCGGCCGGTGACCACATTGGCGAGATCAAGGCCGAAACCGGCTGTGCGCGCCTTGCGGCCGGTGGCGATAAGGACGTGACTGCCGGCAAGGCGGGTACCGTCGCTGAGCATCAAGGCGATGGCACCTGCACTGCCGGAAGCGGCGACGATCTTGATTTTCTCGTGCAGATTGACACCATCGGCGACCAGTTGCGCCCGCAACACCGCAACAGCGTCGGGATCGTCGTTGGGCAAGATCGATCCGATATCAAGCAGCGACACCTTTATGCCCAACCGAGCAAAAGCCTGCGCTAATTCGCAGCCGATGACACCGCCGCCAATGACCAACAGATGGGCAGGCGTTTCGGCAAGATCAAATATGGTCTCATTGGTGTGATAAGGAAGTTCCGCCAACCCGGGCACCGGGGGAATCGCCGGATCTGACCCGGTGGCAACAACGAAGCGCCGGGCGGTAACGAAACGATCTCCAATATGCAGCGTGGTCGGACCGGTAAAAGCCGCTTCGCCAAAGCAAAGCTCGACCCCGAAGCTGCGGAATCGTTCGGGTGAATCATGGGGTTCGATTGTAGTTATTGCCGAGCGTACCGCCGCGCGGGCAGCCGACCAATTGTCCGCCGGATCACCGCCGCGCCCAGACACCGTCGCTGCGAAAGCAATAACGGCTTTGGAGGGCACGCAACCTGTGTAAAGGCACTCGCCACCGAGCCGATGCCGTTCAACCAGCAATGTCCGCGCGCCGAGTTGAGCAGCGCCGCCCGCTGTAACGAGACCGGCTGCACCGCCGCCGATCACCACAAGATCGAAATTTTCCTGAGCCATGATGGCTGTTCGACCCCTATTGACCGCCTTGGTCAATGGCGAAAGCACCGACCGACCCAGCGTTGGCAAATAAAGGCGGTTGGCGCAGGCGATCACGCGCGTCACAAACAGATCCGGCCTGCTGCCGCGAATGACAACAGGCCGAACCGCAACAAAATGAAAGCGAATTTTCCAAATGACAGCGCCGACCCGGCGGTACCATCAACCGGCGTTACATTTCGGCATCATCGGCGTCAGGGCCGGCCATAAGAGCTTCAGAAATGCCAGCGGAATTATCCCGAATGGCCTTTTCAATCTTGGCCGCCATTTCCGGATGATCCTTGAAATACTTCTTGGCATTCTCTCGGCCCTGCCCAATTCGAACCGAATCATGGCTGAACCACGCGCCTGATTTTTCAACGACGCCCGCCTTGACTCCAAGATCAAGAATTTCGCCGAGCTTTGAAATACCTTCGCCGTACATGATATCGAATTCGACCTGCTTGAAGGGCGGCGCCACCTTGTTCTTGACGACCTTGACCCGAGTCGTGTTGCCGACGACTTCGTCGCGGTCCTTGATTTGCCCGGTACGACGAATATCTAGGCGAACTGATGCATAGAATTTCAGGGCATTGCCGCCGGTAGTTGTTTCGGGGTTTCCGTACATCACACCGATCTTCATGCGAAGCTGGTTGATGAAGATCACGATGCAGCGCGACCGGCTAATTGAACCTGTCAGCTTGCGCAGCGACTGCGACATC
>JBMOFG010000057.1:0-8886 GCA_049314415.1 Polymorphobacter sp. | reverse complement strand
GCGCGCTTCGGCCAGCCCGAGATCCGCCTGCGCCTGCTGCCCGGCTACGGCGGCACCCAGCGCCTGCCGCGCCTGCTTGCCGAAAAGCGCGGGCCGGAAGGCTTGCTCGACGCGCTCGAGCTTATCCTCGGCGGCCGCAGCATCGATGGCGAAGCTGCGCTCAATATCGGGCTCGTCGAAACCCTCGCTTCGGGTTCGGACGATGCGCTCAGCCTCGCCCATGCCGCGGTGCGTGAATTCGTCCGTCATGGCGACAACAGTGCGCTTGGCCGCACCTGGAAGGAACGCCGCAAGGCCGCCAAGACCGCCTGGCAGCAGCCGGCGCATGTCGATCTCGACGAAGCGCTGGGTGACGATTTCGTGCAGCGCATTCTGCGTCAGCTCGATTGGGCCGGCCGCGGCAAGGCTGGCGAACGCGCCATCGATGCCATCCGCACCGGCTGGACCGACGGGATGGCGGCGGGTCTTGAGCGCGAGGCACAGCTGTTCGCCGAAGCCGTTGTTGACCCGCAGGGCGGCAAGACCGGCATTCGCGAGTTCATCGACAAGAAGAGCCCGCCGCTGCCGGTCCGCCGCAATGGTGTCTTCATCGACAGCGAACATGCCGCGCGCGCCGAACGGCTCGAAGCCGCGTGCGACCTGTTGCCCGTCGGCGCCGCCTTCTTCCCGGGCATCACTGCCATTCCGGGGCATCAATATGCCTTTGGTATCGCCCGCGATGCCGAAACCGGGGCACCGCGTTTCGGCCAGCCGGCAACGCATGAGCGCGAGCTCATCGTGCCGGTGCCGACGCCCGAACCGAACGAGGCGCTCGTCTATCTGCTGAGCAGTGAGGTTAACTTCAACGACATCTGGGCGCTGACCGGGATTCCGGTGTCACCCTTCGATGGCCATGAGGAAGATTTTCAGACGACCGGCTCGGGCGGCCTGGCGCTGATCGCCGCACTCGGTTCGGAAGCACGCAGCGAAGGCCGCTTGAAGGTCGGTGACTTGGTGGCGGTTTATTCGGGTACGTCCGACCTGCTCAGCCCCGCCGCGGGCCGCGACCCGATGTTCGCCGATTTCAGCATCCAGGGCTATGAAACGAAAACCGGCAGCCATGCCCAGTTCCTCACCGTCCAGGCGCCGCAGCTCCACAATGTGCCGAACGACCTGACACTCGAACAGGCCGGCAGCTACATCCTCAACCTTGGCACCATCGTGCGCTGCCTGTTCACCACGCTCGAGATCGTCGGTGGCAAGACGATCTTCATCGAAGGCTCGGCGACCGGCACCGGGCTTGATGCGCTCAAGTCATCCAAGGCGAGCGGGCTCAACGTCACCGGCCTCGTTTCCAGCCCGGCGCGTGCCGAATTCGTCAAAACGAAGGGCGCTGTCGGTGCGATCGACCGTACCGATCCGCGCTTCGCGGCGCTCTACTCGCCGGTACCCGATGGCGCTGAGGCATCACGCGCCTGGGAAGCCGCCGGCCAGCCGCTGGTCGAGCAATATAAGCGCCTCAACAATGGCAAGCTGGCGGATTATGCCGTCAGCCATGCCGGCGAAACCTCGTTCCCGCGCTCGTTCCAGCTACTCGCCGAAGGCGGCAAGATGGCCTTTTATGGCGCGTCGTCGGGCTATCACCTGAGCTTCATGGGCAAGCCCGGCGCTTCGACCGCCGAAGCCATGCTGCAAAAGGCCGGCGCCCGCGGTGGCGAAGCAATCCTGATCTTTTACGGTCCCAATTCAAAGGCGCTCGCCGACGAAACCGGGCTGGAAATGATCGAGGCGGCGCGCGGCATCGGTGCCCGCACCGTCGTTGTCACGACGACCGACGGCCAGCGCGAATTCATCCTGTCGCTGGGCTTTGAAGACGCCGTTGCCGGAGTCGTGTCGCTGGAAGGCATCAAGCGGCGGGAAGGGGCGAATTTCGATTGGCCCGATACCATGCCGCGCCTGCCGGTCGCCCGCGCCGATATCGAGGCCTTCCGCGAAGCCGTCCGCGAATTTCAGGACAAGACGCTGAAGCCCTTCGGGTCGGCGGTCGGCAAGCTGCTCAAGTCCCCCGACAACCCGCGCGGCGCCCCCGATATCGTGCTCGAACGCGCCGGCCAGGATACGCTCGGCGTCACCTCGGCGCTGGTCAAGCCCTTCACCGGGCGCATCGTCTATGCCGAGGACATGGCCGGGCAGCGCTACAATTTCTATGCGCCGCAGGTGTGGACTCGCCAGCGCCGCATCATCATGCCGACCGCCGAAATCCTCGGAACGCATCTGTGCAACGCCTATGAAGTGACGCGGATGAACGACATGGTCGCCGCCGGCCTGCTCGACGTTACCGAGCCGACCGTGGTGCCGTGGGACGGCCTGCCGGAAGCGCACCAATCGATGTGGGACAACCGCCATTCGGGCGCGACCTACATCGTCAACCATGCGCTGCCGGCCACGGGCTTGCGCTCGAAGGACGAACTTTTCGAAGCCTGGGCTGCTGCGGCGCCCACCGACAGCGCGAATTGAGAGACACGACCATGGCAAAAACTTCGACAACAGAAACGACCGTGCCCGTTGCGCCGCAGGGGCGCCTCGCCGGCAAGGTCGCGCTGATCACCGGCGCGGCGGGTAATCTCGGCCAGGCGATCGCCCGGCGTTACCTCGCCGAAGGCGCAGTTGTGGTGTTTTCGGGGCGTGACCGCAGCCGCACCGACACAGCGCGCGATGCCGCCGTCACCGCCATCGGCGTCGATGCCAGCCGCGCCTCGACCGTCGTTATCGATGGCGCCGATGCCGACAGCGTCCGCGCCGGTATTGCCGAAGCCGTTGCGCGCCACGGCCATATTGACATTCTCGTCAACAACGCTGGCTCGGCCGGCCCCAAGCAGCCGCTCGAAAACCTGCCGCTCAGCCAGGCCGATCTCGCCGCATTGCAGGCCGCCGGCAGCACTGACAACGAAACCGTCGGTGATGCCGCGCGCAACATCATGGTCGTCGCCTGGAACATGGTCCGCGCCGCCGCCAATTCGATGGGGGAGGGCGGCTCGATCATCAACGTCTCGACGATCTTTTCGCGCACCGAATATTATGCGCGTGCTGCCTATACCGTGCCCAAGGCGGCGATGAACGCCATGTCGCGCGAGATGGCGACCGAGCTTGGGCCGCGCGGTATCCGCGTCAACCTGCTGTTTCCTGGCCCGATCGCCAGCGAACGCATTCGCACCGTCTTTGCCGCCATGGACGGCCTGCGCGGGGACGAGCCCGGCGCCACCGCCAATCACTTCTTCAACCTGATGGCGCTCGAACGCAGCGTCGATGGCGCCCCCAAGGCCAAGACCTTCCCGACCCCGGCCGATATCGCCAACACCTGCGTGTTCCTTGGTTCGGACGAATCGGCGGCCTTTGCCGGCCATGATTTCGAAGTGACGCACGGCATGGCAGTGCGCCAGGAATCGCGCTCGACCTATTTGTCACGCCCGACGATGCGCTCGATCGATGGCGGCGGGCTCGGCGTGCTGGTGTCGGCCGGTTCGCAGGTCGATGACGCCATCGCCATTGCCCGGGTCCAGGCCGATTGCGGCGCCGAAGTGCTGCTTGGCTTTCATGCCCAGGCCGCTGCCGAAGATGCCGCGTTGGCGCTGGCGGGCACCCCGCGCATCCGCGTCGCGCATTTCCCGCGCCACGACCATGTTGTCATGGATGAGGTGCTTGCGGCCTTTACTCAGGATCAACTACCGGTGACCGGCGCGATCATCCTGCCGACACGGCCGACGGGCTATTTCGCCGGTCTGCTCGCCGAAGCCAGCGATGCCCAGGTCGAACGCTTCGTCGATGACGAGCTTGAGGCCAACATCGCCGTGGCGCGCACGCTCAGCCGTTACTGGCGCTGGCATGACGGCCTGCTCCACGACCCGCGCTTCGTCTTCATGTCCAATGGTGACGATGGCGTCGGCAATTATTACGCCAATGTGCTGCGCGCAGCGCTCGAGGAGCTTATCCGCATCTGGCGCGACGAAAGCGCCGTCGATGCCTCCCATGGCCGCCGCGACAAGCCCGAATGGGGCAACCAGATCATCCGTTACACCAACGCCGAACCCGAAAGCCTGTCGTTCGCCGCCGGCCAAGCCGCGCGCATCGTGCTCAAGGAACGCCGTATCAAGCCGATCAACCTCTATCTGCCCGAAAACATCGGCGAAGCCACCGGCGCCCGCAAGGCGATGGTCGGCACGTCGGAAAATATCACCGGCCTGCATCTCGGCAAGGTCGCGCTGATCACCGGCGGCTCAGCGGGCATCGGCGGCCAGGTCGCACGCCTGCTGGCACTCGCCGGTGCCAAGGTGATGATGGTGGCGCGGCGCGACAGCGAACTGTCGGCAGCGCGTGAACGCATCGTCGGCGAATTGGAAGACATTGGTTTTTCGGGTGTCGAGCGCCGAGTCCGCACGCTTGCCGACATCGATGTTGCCGATGTTGCCAGCCTGAAAAAGGCCGTCGATGCCACAATCGCCGCCTTTGGCCGCATCGATTACCTCATCAACAATGCCGGGGTGTCGGGGGCTGAGGAAATGGCCGTCGACATGGACATCAAGGCGTGGCGCAACACCCAGGCTGCCAATCTCGTCTCCAACTATGCGCTGATGCACATGGTGGTGCCGATGATGAAGGCGCAGGGCTCGGGCTATATCCTTAATGTTTCGAGCTATTTCGGCGGTGAAAAATTCCTCGCCGTCAGTTATCCGAACCGTACCGATTATGCCGTGTCGAAATCGGGACAGCGCGCCATGGTTGAATCGATGGCTAGGCATCTTGGCCCCGAGATCCAGATTAATGCCATTGCGCCGGGCCCTGTCGATGGCGATCGCCTCGCTGGCCTTGGCGGCAAACCGGGCTTGTTCGAACGGCGGGGCCGGCTGATCCTCGAAAACAAACGGCTCAATGCTGTCCATGCCGCCACCATCAAGGCGATCCGTCGCGGCGAAAAGGTCGAGAGCATTTTGTCGCGCCTCGCTCGCAACGACACGGTGCAATTGAGCCATGATCGCGCGGTGCCGGCAGAACTGCGCGAATTGGCACTCGGTTGCGCCCGCGACGGTGATGAAAGCTGCTGCTGGGATCGTTTCCTGCTCACACCGATGCTGGCGACCAAGCTGGTCAAGCGGTTGCGGCTCGGTGGCTATCTGATCGGCACCGACTGGGCAGACAAGCCCGATACCGACTGGTTGCTGCGCATACCCCCCGATGACATGCCGTGGCTCCCCGCCGCGCAGATCGCGCGGGAAGCCGCCAAGGTGCGTTCCGGCGTGCTGTCGCAACTGCACCTCGGCAAGATGCCGACCGAAACCGATGTGGCGCAGGCGACGGTGTTCTTCCTCGCCGACCGTGCCGTTTCGGGTGAAACCTTCATGCCGTCGGGCGGCCTCAACGTCGAACGCTCGACCACCGAGCGCGAATTGTTCGGCAGCCCCAAGCAGGAACGGCTCGACCAGATGGCGGGTCGCACGGTGTGGCTGGTTGGCGAACATCTGACCGATTATCTTGCCGCCAGCGCGCAAAGCTTCCTTGCTGCCGGCGTCAAGCGCATCGTGCTGCTGACGCGCACTGAAGCCGGTGCCCGGGCGATTGTCGAAGGCATCGGCAGTGCGGGCGATGGTCGTCTCGACACGTTAGTCGTCGGCACTGCCATCGACCAGGCGCTTGAAGACAGTCTCGACAGCGCATTGGCCCAATTCGGACACCCCACGACAGTCGTCTCGACTCCGTTCAAGCCGCTTCCCGATGCGCTGTTCGAAGGCGACGCGCCGCTCGATGCCGCCGGCTTCGGCGATGTCGTGGAAACCAATCTGACGCATCATTTCCGCGTTGCCCGCAAGGTTTCGCTTTATGATGGCTGCCAGATCGTGCTGGTCTCGCCCGATGTGCCGATGGGTCAAAGCGCTGGCGGGGGTGGCCCGGCCTTCGCGCTGGCCAATTTCGTCAAGACAACGTTGCACGCCTTTACCGCGACGATCGCGGTGGAGAACGAGCGGCTGGTCCATGATGTGCCGGTCAACCAGATCAATCTGACTCGCCGCGTTCGTTCCGAAGAACCGCGCAACGCCGCCGAGCATGACGAGGAAGTCAAGCGCTTCGCCCGTGCCGTGCTGCTGGCCGGCGCGCCGCTGCCCGATGCCGAGGACAGCCGCTATCGGTCGCGGATCTATCGCGGCATGTCGTTGACCGTCTGATCCGCAAGGCCGCTGCGTTCAGCCCGGGCCGCGGCGGCCGGTATCAATCGGCAAAGCCCGCCGTCAGGAAGCGTTCGGCGAGTGCGGCGTGCACGGCCGCGCCGCGCGCCATGACGGCTTCGTCGATCGTCATCCGGTTGGAATGCAGGCCGCAGCATTGGGTCCAGTCGCTTCCGGCTTCGGAGGCACCGAGGAAGAACATCGCGCCGGGCACTTTTTCCAGCACATAGGCGAAATCCTCGCCGCCCATCACCGGGCTGGCCATGGTGCGCCAGGCATCGGAACCATATAGGGTCTCGATCGTCACCTGACCGAAACGCACCGCATCGGCATCACAGAGAGTCACCGGAAACCCTTGTTCGATCACGATATCGGCGGTCGCGCCATGCGCTGCCGCGATGCCGGTGACAAGCCGCTGCAAGCCTGCTGCCACACTGGCCCGCGTGCGTGGCGACAAGGTGCGGATGGTGCCGAGCATATGGGCCGTTTCCGGGATGATATTGTCGGTCGTGCCGGCAGTGATCTGGCCGATAGTGACGACCGCCGGGTCGAAGACCGACACCTGTCGGGTGACAAAGCTCTGGATTGCCAACACGATTTCACAGGCGATCGGCACCGGATCGAGCGCATCGTGCGGCATCGAGGCATGGCCGCCGCGGCCGGTGATTGTCACATGCAGCCGGTCGGTGGCGGCGAGCAGTGGCCCTGCGCGGCCGCCAAAGACGCCGTGCGGGGCATTGGGCATGATGTGCAGCGCAAAGGCGGCATCGGGCAGGGGGTCGATCAGCCCGTCGTCGAGCATGTAGCGCGCGCCGTGATGGCCTTCTTCGCCGGGCTGGAACATGAACTGCACCGTCCCGGGCAGGCTGTCGCGCTGGGCGCAAAGCAGCCGCGCCGCGCCAACAAGCATGGCGACATGACTGTCATGGCCGCAGGCGTGCATGGCGCCGGGGGTGCCGGAACTGAATGCCAGCCCGGTATCTTCGGTCAGTGGCAGCGCATCGGTGTCGCCGCGCAACAAGATCGTGCGGCCGTTGGCTGTGCCGCGCAGCGTTGCGATCAGGCCGCTCGTCGAGGGCCCTTCGCGGATTTCGAGCGGTAGCCCGGCCAGCGCGGCGCGGATCTTGTCAGTGGTGCGCGGATTATGCAGCCCGAGTTCGGGTTCGGCGTGAATGGCGCGGCGCAGCGCTACCAGATCGGGCAGGATGGCGATGGCCTGATGCTTCCAGTCAATGGTCATGGGTGGCTCCGCAGGGCTGTTCGCGGCGATGATGACAGGGTAGCGGGGAGGAATGATACAAGAATTTGATGCGATAATTCTGGGCGGCGGCGGTGCCGGGCTGATGTGTGCCGCCGTGGCAGGGCAGGGCGGGGCGCGGGTGCTGGTCATCGACCATGCCGATGAGGTGGGGAAGAAAATCCTCATTTCGGGCGGCGGGCGCTGCAATTTCACCAATGTCGGGGCGGTGCCCGAACGCTATCTGTCGGCCAATCCGCATTTCGCTAAATCGGCGCTGCGACGTTATACGCCAGCGGACTTCATCGGACTTGTCGAGAAACACGGCATCGCCTTTCACGAAAAGACGCTGGGACAATTGTTCTGTGACGGTTCGGCGAAACAGATCGTCGCGATGCTGCTCGATGAATGCGAGGCCGCCGGGGTGATAATCAGCCTGGGGCGTTCGATCGGCGACATCGAGCATGCCGATGGCTGCTTCCGCGTCACCTATGGTGACCGTGTTGCGAGCGCCCCCGCGATGGTCATCGCCACCGGCGGGCCGTCGATCCCCAAGATGGGCGCGACCGATTATGCTTATGGCCTTGCCCGACGTTTCGGCCTGTCGGTGGTCGAACCGCGCCCGGCGCTGGTGCCGCTGACGCTCGGTGGTGACGAGGTGCTGTTCCGCGAGATTTCGGGGGTCGCCGCCGATGTCGTTGCGCGCTGCGGCAAGGTGACGTTCCGCGAGGCGGCGCTGTTCACCCATCGTGGCCTGTCGGGCCCCGCCATCCTGCAGGTGTCGAGCTATTGGCGGCATGGCCAGCCGATCGCGATCAATTTCCTGCCCGATGCGGCGCCGGGCTGGCTGGTTGCGGCCAAGCGCGGGCGGCCGCGGTCGTTCCTGCGCAACACCCTCGCTGCTGTGCTCCCCGACAGGCTCGCCGACATGCTGTGGCAGCGCATCGGGCTTTACGGAGACCTCAACAGCCTGTCCGACGCCCGGCTCGGCGATGTCGAGCGCTTGCTCGCCGACTGGCAGTTTCTGCCCAATGGCAGCGAAGGCTTTGCCAAGGCGGAAGTCACCGTCGGCGGGATTTCAACCGCCGACCTGTCATCACAGACGATGGCAGCTAAGAAAGTGTCCGGGCTTTACGCCATCGGCGAAGCGGTCGATGTCACCGGCTGGCTCGGCGGCTACAACTTCCAATGGGCCTGGGCGAGCGGCTCGGCCGCCGGGATGGCAATTGCAGCGGGGCATTAGCAGGCGCAGCAGCGCTACAAATGCCATGTCGGCTGATATGCAGATTTTCGGGCAATTTGGCTTCGGGTCGGGTGAGGTGGGTGATGACCTGAATATTCCTTGGGGGCGTTATGCTGACGGGTTTAGAGTGAAAGGATGGCGACACAAACGAAGCATGACGGAGGGCTCTGGCTGGCGGCGGCGGCTATCGGCGGCTTGCTGATTGTCGAGCG
>JBMOFG010000056.1:0-8992 GCA_049314415.1 Polymorphobacter sp. | reverse complement strand
GTCTACGGCCTTGCCCGTAGCGGCCGCGCCACCGTCGCCGCGCTGACGGCATCGGGCGCCGCCTGTGTGAACTGGGACGATGGGGAGGCAGCGCGCGCCGCCTTTGCCGGCCCGCTGACGAACCTGCACGAGATCGACCTGTCAGCGCTCGAAGCTCTCATCGTCTCGCCCGGCGTGCCGCATTCGGCGCCGCTGTTCGTCAAGGCGCTGGCAGCCGGTATCCCGGTTTTGGGCGATGTCGAATTGTTCGCGCTGGCGCGGCCGGCGCTGCCGCCACACCGGGTTGTGGGCATCACGGGCACCAACGGCAAGTCGACGACGACAGCACTTATCCACCACATGCTGGCGGCGGCCGGGGCGCCGACGCAAATGGGCGGCAACATCGGTCTGCCCATCCTGTCGCAAGATCCGCTTCCCGCCGGCGGCATCTATGTGCTCGAACTCAGCAGCTATCAGCTCGACATCACCTTCAGCCTCGATTGCGATGTCGCCATCCTGCTCAACATAACGCCCGATCATCTCGAACGCCATGGCAGCCTGGCCGCCTATGCCGCCGCTAAGGCGCGGTTGTTCACGATGCAGTCGCCGTTCCGCACCGCCATCGTCGGGTGGGATGCCGAAGCCGAACATGATGTCCTCGATTATACCGAAGAACCGTTGATCCAGTTCATCGAGGATATCGACGCTGGCAACCAGGCCGAATGGCCGGCACTGCAAGGCCCGCACAATCTCCAGAACGCCCGGGCGGCAGTCGCCGCCTGTGCGGCGCTGGGCCTGACGTCTGCCGAAATCGCCGCGGGTCTGCGGACCTATCCGGGCCTGCCGCACCGCATGCAGCGCATCGGCGAAAAATCCGGTGTGCTGTGGGTCAATGATTCCAAGGCAACCAATGCCGACAGTTCGGCGCCGGCGCTGTCGGCGTTTCCCGCCACGCATTGGATCGCTGGTGGCCGGCCCAAGCTCGATAGCAAAGGCCGCGCGGATCTTGCCGCTGTTTTGCCACATCTGGCCGGCGTCAAAGCGGCCTATCTGATCGGCGAGGCGGCGCCGCTGTTCGAGCCCTTGCTGCGGCCGTTGCTGCCGGTCATCATGTCGGGCACGCTCGAACAGGCGGTCGCCGATGCCGCCGCCGCCGCCTGCCCGGGCGACACCGTGCTGCTGTCTCCGGCGTGCGCAAGTTTCGATCAGTTCCGCGATTTTGAAGCGCGTGGCGATGCCTTTGCCACTCTGGTGGAGGCATTGGCATGAACGATTCCGCCCATGAAAATGTCGTGCAGCCCTGGCTGACACCGCGTTCGACGATGACGGCGGCGGCCTTTTCGCGAGGCGATCGCTCGCGGCTCGGGATCTGGTTCGCCACCATCGACAAATTGCTTCTCACCTTTGTCATTGCGCTGATCGGATGCGGTGTCATCGCGGTCGCGGCAGCGTCTCCGGCGGCGGCGCACCGCCTGTCCGGGGCCAATTTCAAATATGGCGATCTGTACTTCCTCAAGCGCCAGATTGGCTGGGTCATGGCCGGGCTGCCGGTGATGTTCGGCATCTCGATGCTGCCGGTCACCTGGGCCAAGCGGCTGTCACTGTTGCTGACGCTGGCGTTCTTTATCTGCCTGGTGGCGGTGATGTTCATCGGTACCGGCACCAATGGCGCGGCCCGCTGGATCCAACTGCCGGGGTTCCAGTTCCAGCCGTCCGAATTCTTCAAGCCGGTCTTTGTCGTCACGACCGCCTGGCTGCTGACGCTGCGCTTCGATGACCGCAGCCTTCCCACGATGCAGATCAGCTTTGCCATGCTGCTGATGGTCGCAGCGCTGCTCGTCAAACAGCCTGATTTTGGCCAGACGGCGTTGATCATGGCGGTCTGGCTGGTGCAGTCGCTGCTCGCCGGCATGTCGTTCTGGCTGCTTGGCGCTTTGGTTGCAGCAGCGACGGTAGGGCTGGGCATCGCCTATCTGACCGTCGACCATGTCACGCAGCGCATCGACAAGTTTCTGACCGGTGGCGGCGATACCTACCAAATCGACAAGGCGCTCGATTGCTTTCGCGCCGGCGGGTTGTTCGGCGTCGGCCCCGGCGAAGGCCAGATGAAGTTTCGCCTTCCCGAACCCCATACCGATTACATCTTTTCCGTAATCGGCGAGGAGTTCGGCATGATCGCCTGCCTTGTCATTGCCGGGCTTTACATCGCGCTCGTGGTCCGGGTGTTCCTGATGCTGCTGGATGAAGATGATCCGTTCGTCATGCTTGCCGCCACCGGGCTAGCAACCCAATTCGGCCTGCAGGCGACAATCAACATGGCGGTCAACCTCAAGCTGTTACCATCCAAAGGCATGACACTGCCGTTCATCAGCCATGGCGGCTCATCGTTCATCGCGCTGTGTCTTGGCATGGGGCTGCTGCTCGGGCTGACGCGGCGCAATCCGTTCCTCAAGGCGTCGCCCTATGTCGAGCGTTGGCGGGCAGCGTGACGGGTGGGCCCTTCATCCTCGCGGCGGGCGGCACCGGTGGCCATATGGTCCCGGCGCATGTGCTGGCGCTTGAGCTGAAGGCGCGCGGTCATGCCGTTCATCTCGTCACTGACAATCGTGGCCTGCGCTTTCCCGGCCTGTTCGAAGGCGTGCCGCGCACGGTCGTCGACAGCGGCTCGCCGGGCCGCTCGGGCTGGCGCCGTCTGCCAGCGGTCGCGATCAGCATCTGGCGCGGGCGCAGCGCGGCGCGGGCGTTGTTCCGCGATCTGAAACCTGCGGCGGTGATCGGTTTCGGCGGCTATCCGGCACTGCCGTCGCTGCTCGCCGCGCTGTCGCTGAAACTGCCCTGCCTCATCCATGAACAGAATGCCGTGCTTGGCCGGGTTAATCGCTTCCTTGCGCCCCGCGTTGCCGCCATTGCCACCAGCTATGCGCGCGTTCGCCGGATGCAGCCCGATTGGGCATCAAAAACGACGCTGACCGGCAATCCGGTGCGTGCCGAAATCGTCGCCGCGCGCGGCGTGGCGTTCGACAGCGATGCGCCGCAATTGCGCCTGCTCGTAACTGGCGGCAGCCAGGGTGCCGCGATCCTCAACAGCATCGTGCCGGCCGCTGTGGCGCTGCTCTCCGAGGGGCTGCGGGCGCGGCTGTCAGTCGTCCATCAGGGCCGCGACGAAGATGCGCCGATGGTCGCTGAAACCTATCGCGCCGCCGGGGTAGCGGCAGAAGTCCGCGCCTATTTTACCGACCTGCCGGCCCAGATTGCCGCCGCGCATATCGTGATCGCCCGCTCGGGTGCTTCGACCGTCGCCGAGCTCGCGGTCGCCGGGCGCCCGGCCATTCTGGTGCCGCTGCCGATCGCCACCGACGATCACCAGACCGACAATGCGCAAGGCTTGGCAGCGAGCGGCGGGGCGGTCGTGGTGTCACAGCCGCGCTTCACGGCAGAAGCAGTTGCGACGGTCTTGGCTGGCTGGCTGTCAGACCCGAAGGCGCTGGCCACCGCCGCCGCCGGCGCGCGCAGCGCCGGTCATCCCGATGCCGCCGGCCGGCTGGCCGACCTTGTTCTTTCGACCGGATCCGCACCATGAACCCGCCCGTACTGCGCCCCGGTTTCCGGACCGATATCGGCGTCATCCATTTCGTCGGCATCGGTGGCATCGGCATGTCCGGTATCGCCGAAGTAATGGCCAATCTCGGCTTTGACGTGCAAGGTTCGGACAGTGCCGAAGGTTATGTCGTGCAGGGCCTGCGCGAAAAGGGTATTACCGTCTTTATTGGCCAGAGCGCCGCCAATGTCGCCAATGCCGCCGTGCTCGTCACGTCGACTGCGATCAAGCCCGACAACCCTGAGGTAGTCGCGGCGCGCGCAAAGCGCATTCCCATCGTCCGCCGCGCTGAAATGCTCGCCGAACTGATGCGGCTGAAATCCTGCGTCGCGGTCGCCGGTACGCATGGCAAGACCACGACGACCTCAATGGTTGCGGCACTGCTCGATGCCGGCTCGCTCGATCCCACGGTCATCAACGGCGGTATCATCAACACCTATGGCTCGAACGCCCGGCTCGGCGAAGGCGAATGGATGGTGGTCGAGGCCGATGAAAGCGACGGCAGTTTCCTGCGGCTTGGCGGCACTTTCGGTATCGTCACCAATATCGATCCCGAGCATCTCGATCATTGGGGCGATTTCGACAAGGTCCGCGAAGGCTTCCGCCAGTTCGTCAACGCCGTGCCCTTCTACGGTGCCGGCATCCTGTGCATCGACCATCCCGAAGTGCAGGCGCTGATCCCGCGCGTCGGCGATCGCCGCATCGTCACCTATGGCTTTTCGGCGACCGCCGATATTCGCGGCGACAATGTCACGCCGGTGCCGGGTGGCAACCGCTTCTCGGTCGTCGTGCGCACCCGCGATGGCGCCAGAGAATCCTTGCGCACCATCCCCGATCTGATGCTGCCGATGCCCGGGCGCCACAATGTCCAGAATGCCCTGTCGGCCGTTGCCGTGGCAATCGAACTCGGCATTTCAGATGAGGCGATCCGTACCGGCTTTGCGCGTTTCGGCGGGGTCAAGCGGCGCTTCACCAACGTCGGTGAAACCGGCGGGGTGACGATCATCGACGATTACGGCCATCATCCGGTTGAAATTCGCGCCGTGCTTGCCGCGGCCCGCGAAGGCGCCAAGGGTCGGGTACTCGCGGTTGTCCAGCCACATCGCTTCACGCGGTTGCGTGACCTGATGGCCGATTTCCAGGCGGCGTTCAACGATGCCGATGCCGTCTATGTTGCACCGGTCTATGCCGCTGGCGAAACCCCGATCGATGGTATCGATGCGGCGGCGCTCGCCGCCGGTCTGCTTGCCGCCGGGCATCGGTTGGCAGTGGTCGTGACTGGCGACGATGATCTGGCGAACCAGTTGGCCAACGACGCCCGGCCCGGCGACATGGTCGTCTGCCTTGGTGCCGGCGATATCACGCGTTGGGCGGCCGGGCTGGCCGCTGCCATCGAAAAGCGACGCGGCGGATGAGCTTGGCATTCGCTCCGACTCTGCCGGCTGCGCGCGGCAAGCTGACGGCGGCTGCGCCGCTGGCGCCGCTCGTCTGGTTCAAGTCGGGCGGCTGCGCCGAATGGCTGTTCGAACCGAAGGATTCCGACGATCTCGCCGCCTTCCTGTCCGGGCTGCCGACCAGCGTGCCGGTGATGGCCCTCGGGCTGGGCAGCAATCTCATCGTCCGCGATGGCGGTGTCCCCGGCATTGTGGTGCGGCTCGGCAAGGCGTTTGCGACGGTGACGCCTGACTCCGGCCACTGTTTAACCGTGGGTGGCGGCGCCTCGGGCATCCAGGTCTCCTCAGCAGCGCGCGATGCCGGTATCGCCGGGCTCGAATTTCTGCGCGGCATTCCGGGAACCGTTGGTGGCTTTGTTCGGATGAACGGCGGCGCCTATGGCCGCGAGGTCGCCGATGTGCTGGTTTCGGCCACCGTGATCACCCGCAAGGGTTCGGTCGAAATGCTGACCCCGGCCGATCTTGGTTACAGCTATCGGCATTCCAGCCTGCCTGATGGCGCGGTGGTCGTTGCAGCGACACTTGCGGGCATTGCCGGGGATCCGGTGGCCATCCAGGCCGAAATGGACCGCATCGCCGCGGCGCGTGAAGCCAGCCAGCCGTTGCGCAGCCGTACCGGTGGCTCCACCTTCAAGAATCCGCCGGGGAAAAAGGCATGGGCGCTGGTCGATGCTGCCGGCTGCCGCGGGCTGCGTCATGGCGGTGCTCAGGTTTCGGAAAAACATACGAATTTCCTGATCAACACTGGCGATGCGACCAGTGCCGACATCGAAGCGCTCGGAGAGGATGTGCGGGCCCGGGTCAGGGCATACGCCGGCATCGACCTTGAATGGGAAATTCAACGGGTCGGCAAGCCATGAAGGTCGCCGTGTTGATGGGCGGCTGGTCCGCCGAACGCGATGTGTCGCTGACCTCGGGTCGCGGCATTGCTGCGGCGTGCCGTAGCCTGGGCCATGACGTGATCGAGATCGACATGGACCGCAACGTCGCCGAGCGGCTGAAGGCCGCTGCTCCCGATGTCGTCTTCAACGCGCTGCACGGCACGCCGGGCGAAGACGGCAGCGTTCAGGGCCTGCTCGACATCCTGGGGCTCAAATACACGCACAGCGGCGTCACCACCTCGGCGATCGCCATCGACAAGGAACTGACCAAGCGCATCCTCGTGCCGCAGGGTATCCCGATGCCGGCCGGGCGCATGGTGACGTCAGAAAGCCTGTTCGCCGGTGATCCGCTGCCCCGCCCCTATGTGCTCAAACCCGTCAACGAAGGCTCCTCGGTTGGTGTCGCCATCGTCACCGATGCGTCAAACTATGGCAATCCGATCGCCCGTGCTGCCATCGGGCCGTGGCAGGAATTCGCCGAACTGCTCGCCGAACCCTTTATTGCCGGCAAGGAACTGACCGTCGCGGTGCTCGATGACGAGGCACTGGCGGTCACCGAATTGCAGCCGACCCAAGGCTTTTATGATTACGAGGCCAAATATACCGATGGCCTGACCGTCCATGTCTGCCCCGCCGACCTGCCGCCGGCGATCACCGCTGCCTGCCTCGATTTTGCCCTGCGCGCCCATCGCGCGCTCGGCTGCCGCGGCGCGTCGCGGTCGGATTTTCGATGGGATCCGGCGCAGGGGGAGGGCGGGCTTTATCTCCTTGAAACCAATACCCAGCCTGGGATGACGCCGCTCAGCCTGGTGCCGGAGCAGGCGCGCTTTCGCGGTATCAGCTATCAACAACTTGTGCAGCGCCTTATCGATTCTGCGCTTGCTCAACCGTCGGGACCCACATGACCGCCACCATTATGAAGCGCGGCGCTCGCCCGCCTCGTCACAAGCCGGTACTGCAACGCAAGGCCGCCGGCGAAACCGTGGCGCTACCGCTGAGTGCGCGCGCGCTCCGCCGCAATGTCGTCATCGCCTGCGCGACACTGGTGGCGGTGACCGGCGGAATTCTTGCCAGCCTGGCCGATGTGCCGCAGCGGCAATGGGCCGAATTCGTGCGCAGCACGGCGCAGGCCGGGTTCGAAGTCCGCCATGTCGAAATTGCCGGCGCGCATGAAATGGACAAATTGCCAATCTATGACGCAGCCCTGTCGGGTCCGAGCAACGCCATGCTGCGTGCCGATCTGCCCGAGATCCGCGAGCGGCTGCTCTCGCTGTCTTGGGTCGCTGATGCCAGTGTTGGCCGTCGCTTGCCTGACACCTTGACCATTAACATCGTCGAACGACGGCCGGTGGCGTTATGGCAGCACAAGCGTCGGTTTGTGCTGATCGATGTTACCGGGCGACCGCTGACCAGCAGGGGCCTTGATCGCTTCGCTGCGCTGCCGGTGGTTGTCGGTCCCGGAGCGAATTTGCGGGTGCGCGAGCTGCTGGCGTTGACAGCAGCCGCACCGACACTGTCGGACAAGGTCGATGCCGCTGTGCTGGTCGGCGGCCGACGCTGGGACGTTAAGTTCAAATCTGGCGAAACATTGGCCTTGCCCGATACACCGGCGGCGGCAACCGCAGCGTTCAAGCGTTTTGCCAGCCTCGAGGCAGGTCTGTCCGAAGATGGCAAGCTGCTGGGCGGGCGTTTCCAGCGTTTCGACATGCGGCTGCCCGGACAGATGACCGTGGCGGGGCCGGCCGTGCAACAGGCGCTGGAGGCTGCCGCCAAGGCCGCCAAGGCGTCCAAGCCGACGACGATCTGATGGCAATAATCCTTCCTCCCAAGAACCCGCTGGTTCGCGCTGTCGCCCCCAAGGGGCCGGCCGAGCGCATTATCGCCGTGCTGGATGTCGGCACCTCCAAAGTTGCCGCGTTGATCGCCCTTGTCGGCGGCAATGGCGAACCGCGCGTTATCGGCACCGGCCAAAAGCCGTGCGCCGGGTTGAAGCGCGGTTTGGTCACCGATTTCGAACGAACCGAAGCTGCCATTCGCGGCGCCATGGACCAGGCTGAGCGCGCCGCCGGAGTGCAAATCGAATTCGTTCACGCCTCGATTTCGGCGGGCAATCTGGGCAGCGATGTCGCCACCGCCGAAATCGATATCGCTGGTGCCAGCATCACTGCGGCCGATATGGTGAAGCTGCGCGAAGCCGGGCGCGCCCGGATCGATCCGCAGGGCCGCACGGTCGTCCATGCTCAGCCGGCGCTTTATGCGCTCGATGGCCAGCCGGGTGTCGAGAGCCCGCTGGGTTTTCATGCCGACCGGCTCGGCATGGATATCCATGTCGTCACCGCCGACACGCCGCCTTTGAAGAACCTCGATCGTGCCATCAAGAACGCCCATGTCGGTCTGCGGTCGCTGGTCGCTTCGCCGCTCGCTGCCAGCCTGTCGGCGCTCGAGCGCGAGGAGCGTGAACTGGGCGTCGCGCTGATCGAAATTGGCGCCGGGGTGACGACTATCGCGGTGCATAATTACGGCATGTTGGTTGGCGTTGCGGCGATACCGATGGGCGGCGACGACATCACATATGACCTTGCCGCCGAATTCGCCACGCGGCGCAGCCATGCCGAGCGACTCAAGGCGCTCGACGGTTCGGCAATTGCCGTGCCCAAGGACAATCACGATGTCGTCGAAATCCCGCCGATGAACGACGACAGCACATCTGAACCGGTGCGTGCCACCAAGGCGCAGATCATCGGCGTCATTCGCCACCGGCTCGACATGCTGTTCGGCGAAATTGCCATCAAGCTCGATGAACTTGGCTTCACCGGCCCGCAGGCGCGGCAATTGGTGCTGACCGGCGGCGGTGCCGAACTGCGTGCCATCGCCGATTTTGCGCAAGGCGCGCTCAATCGCAATGTCCGCATAGGGCGGCCGCGCGGGCTCACCGGGTTGCCGCTGGCGCAATCGGGTCCGGCCTTTGCGACGCTTGCCGGGCTGGTTTTGTTTGCCGCCGCAGAGCAACCCGACATCTGGCACATGCCATCGGTGCAAAAATCGCCCGGCGGGGGTGGAAAACTTGCCACAATGATCGA
>JBMOFG010000055.1:0-9074 GCA_049314415.1 Polymorphobacter sp. | reverse complement strand
GGCCGACGGCGCAAGGCGCTCGTGCGGTTCGCATCGGCGCGCATGGCGTGATCCGGTGCCGCCCGCCGCATGGGCGCGCAACATTTGGCGGCGATGGTGGCGGCCCTAGCCTGCCGCTTCCAGTGCTTCGCTCGCTTCCAGCCATTTGGCCTCGCTTGCGGCCAATGCCTTGTCGGCTTCACCGCGCAGGCGCATCAGGTCCTTCGCGGGGCGGTGGCGGTCAGACGCATTGGCCGTGGACGGGTCGGCCAGAGTGCGGTCGAGTTCGGCGATGCGTGCTGTCAGCCGGGTATTTTCGGCCTCGATATCCTTTATCGTCTTGCGCAGCGCCGCCGTGGCTTCGCGCGCGGCGGCGGCGGCTTTGCGGTCGTCCTTCTTGTTGCCGCTTCCCTTGCCCTTGCTGCCTTCGGGGCTGGCCGGGCCCCCAGCGCCCTTACCGCCGAGCACGCTGTCGGTATAATCATCGAGGCTGCCAGAAAACTCCACCGCGCGCCCGGCATCGACGAGCACCAACCGGTCGGCGCTGGCCTCGATCATGTGGCGATCGTGGCTGACCACCACCACGGCGCCGTCATAATCGTTGAGCGCCTGCACCAGCGCCTCACGGGTATCGACATCGAGGTGGTTGGTCGGCTCATCGAGGATGAGCAGGTGCGGCGCATCGCGGGTGATCAGCGCCAGTGCCAGCCGGGCCTTTTCCCCGCCCGACATCTTGCCGACCTTCTGTTCGGCCATGGCGCCTGAAAAACCGAAACGACCAAGTTGTGCGCGCACCTGCGACGGGTTGGCACCCTTCATCAACCGGCTCATATGTTCGAGCGGGGTGTCGTCGCTGTCGAGCTCCTCGACCTGATATTGGGTGAAATAGCCGACGCGCAGCTTACCCGGCGCCGCGACCTGGCCATCCATTGCCTTCAGCTGCCCCGACAAGAGCCTGGCAAGCGTGGTCTTGCCATTGCCGTTGCGCCCGAGCAGCGCCAGCCGGTCATCGGGGTCGAGCCGCAGGTCGATATGGCTGAGCACCGGCGTGTCGGTGTAACCGACCGAAGCGTGCTCGATCATCACCAGCGGCGGCTTCAGTGGCGGCGGTGACGGGAAATTGAACACGAGCGTCGGATCGGTGACGGCCTCGGCTATCGGCTGCATCTTCGCCAGCGCCTTTTGGCGCGACTGCGCCTGTTTGGCGGTACTGGCACGCGCCGAGTTGCGCGCGACATAATCCTGCAGCTTGGCTCGCTGCACCGCCTGCGCCTCGCGGGCGCTGGCGAGCTGCGCCAGCCGTTCGGCGCGCTGGCGCTCGAAATCATCATAACCGCCGGGGTAGAGGGTGATCTTGCCCTGTTCGAGATGCAGGATGCAATCGACGACATTGTTGAGCAGATCGCGTTCGTGGCTGATGACGACGATCGTAGCGCGATAGGTTTTCAGGAAAGATTCAAGCCACATCGTCGCTTCGAGATCGAGATGGTTCGATGGTTCATCGAGCAGCAGCAGGTCGGGCTGCGAGAACAACAGCGCCGCCAGCGCAACGCGCATCCGCCAGCCGCCCGAATAGCTGTCGAGCGGGCGATGTTGCGCGGCTTCGTCGAAGCCCAAGCCGACGAGGATTCGGCTGGCACGGGCGGCGGCGGTATAGGCATCGATGGCAATCAGCCGGTCGTGAATCTCGGCGAGCCGGTCGAGATCGACATGGCCGGCCTCCTCCTCCGCCATCAGCGCGGCGCGTTCGACATCGGCGGCGAGCACGGTTTCAAACGGCGTGCCCCGCCCTGCCGGCGCTTCCTGCGCGACATAACCGAGCCGGGCGGATTTGGGCATTTCCACGCTGCCGCTATCGGGGTCGAGCGTACCGGCAATGACCTTCATCAACGTCGATTTGCCGGCGCCATTGCGGCCGATCAGCCCGATGCGTCCGCGCGGCGGCAGCGTGGCGGTGGCATTGTCAAGGATGGTCCGGCCGCCAAGGCGGACGGTGACGTTGTTCATGGTCAGCATGGAATGCGCCCTAGCATGCGGGGCGGCGCGAGGGAATGCCGGGCACCATGTTCGACAGCCTGAATGATCGGCGCCGGAGCGCTCACCCGCACGAACCGGGGCAACGCGCCTCTTGTCGAGGCCGTGACGTTGAATGCCGCCTGTGCGGGCGATCGGATAATAAAAGAATAGCCCAGCGAACCCGAAGTTCGCTGGGCTGTTTTCATCTGCGGCGCGTAAAAAACATGGGCGAGGCCCATGTCAGCGCGGTGCGCGCATAGCTTGCGCTACGCGCAGACCGCGCTGCGTATCACTTCTTCGTCGCAAGAAAGGCGATCACATTGGCGCGATCTTCGGGCTTCTTGAGGCCGGCGAACGCCATCTTGGTGCCCTTGACGACCTTCTGCGGCGCTTCGAGATAAGCGTTAAGCTTCTCCGGTGTCCAGATCAGACCGCTTTCTTTGCTAGCCTTGGAATAAGTGTAACCGGCAACCGTGCCGGCCTTGCGACCGACGACCGCGTGCAGCGACGGACCGACGCGGTTCACGCCCTTGTCGACGACATGGCAGGTCTTGCACTGGTTGAAGACGATCGCACCCTTGACGGCATCACCAGCGGCAAGGGCCGGTGCCGAAAAGGTTGCAACACTCAGGGCGACAATTGCGAAAACGGTCTTGGTCATAGTACCTCTCGAGTCAGGGGATCGCCGTCTCATAGCCATATTCAATCGGCGACACAATTTCAGATTCGTGCGACAAAATCGATCATGACATTTGCTCAATGACACGGTGCGACTTGCGGCCTTGTCAATGTGCCGGCGAGGGTCACGACCTGTTAAATTCATGGCCTTTCACTCGACAGCAAGATGAAATGGCAAGGGAAGCGGTTGCAGACGGGGCAACGCCGCATAAAGGCCGATAGAAGCTGCCAGTACACCTTGCTGACGCACCCGAAGGGCGCGGCGAGGAAACCCCGCCATGGCTTTATCCGGTCCTGACCTTAGGCCGACAGCAGAAATTCCACCATCGCCCGCACCTTGGCCTGGCGCCATTGCGGCGTCGGCGCGATCAGCCAATAGGCATCGGCGCTGGGTAGGGCTTCACCGCTGGTCACCACCCGCCCCGCCGCGAGATCGCTCGCCGCCAGCGTCGCCGGCACCAGCGCACAACCCAGACCTGCTGCCGCCGCATCGATGGCGAGCCCGGCGTCGCCAACCGTCAACCCCGGCGCCTGCGGATCACGCGGATGCGCAATGCGCGGCAAATCCGGTGCGCCGGGCGCCATGACCAGCACCAGGCTCTCGCTGGCCAGCGTGCGGCCATGGATGCCCTCAGCTTCGGGCTCTGCCGACAGCACGACCGCCAGATCAAGATTGGCCTGGGTGAAATCGGGCACACCATCGTTGGCAGCGATAACGAAGCGAATATCGGGGTTGGCGACGGCAAAGCGCGCCAACCGTGCCGCCAGCCATTTCGTGGTGAAATCGCGCGGCGCCGACAAGGTCAGTACCTTCGAACCCTGAGCATCCTGCAGGATGCGCACGCTTTCTTCGAACTGGAGGAAGCCGGCGCGCAGGGCCGGCAGGGCGCGCTCCGCCTCGGCGGTCAGCTCGAGATTGCGCGTCATCCGTTTGAACAGTACGACGCCGAGCGTATCTTCAAGGGCACGGATCTGCTGGCCGACCGCCGCCGGCGTGACAGCGAGTTCATCGGCGGCCTTGGTGAAGCTGAGATGCCGCGCCGCCGCATCGAAAACGCGCAAGGCATTGAGTGGCAGGTGCGTGCGCTTCATTGCAATCAGTGCCCACCTGCCGCCGGCACCGTCAGCGCAAATTCCGGAATATCGACTTCGAAGCCGCCGCTGGCGCCGGTCATATGATAAGCACCGTCCATCGTCCCCGACGTTGTGGCCAGTGGCACACCCGAGACATAGTCGAACGCCATGCCGGGCTCGATCACCGGCTGCTGGCCGATAACGCCGGGGCCTTCAATATTTTCACAGCGGCCGGCACCATCGGTGATCAACCAGCGCCGGCTGCGCAACTGCACCGCCTCGGTGCCGCCGTTTTCGATGCGGACATGGTAACTCCAGACGTGGCGCGGCGCGCGCGGGTCGGACTGGTCGGGCAGATAGCGCGGCGCGACCCGAACGGTGATGTCCCGCGTCGTCGCGGCATACGGGAAGATGAGGTCCATCACCACCGCGTCAGAGCCCGGCGCGCGCCAATGCCTGGTCGAGATCATCAACGAGGTCGGCCGGGTCCTCGAGCCCAACCGACAGGCGCAACATGCCGTCGGTGATGCCCATTTCGGCGCGCACTTCGGGCGACACGCTGTAGTGCGTCGTCGTCGCCGGGTGGGTCATCAGGCTGCGGCTGTCGCCGAGATTGTTTGAAATGTCGATCAGTGCCAGCCCGTCGAGCAGCGCGTGCGCCTGAGTCTGGCCGCCGTCGAGCACCAGTGCGATAATGGTGCCGCCGGCCGTCATCTGGCGCATGGCGAGCGCGTGCTGCGGGTGCGAGGCGAGACCCGGATAGCGCACGGTCGGGACCCGGGTTTCAAGAAAACGTGCCACCGCAAGCGCATTTTCGCACTGGCGCCGCACGCGCAGATCCAGCGTTTCGAGTGATTTGAGCACCACCCAGGCGTTGAACGGCGACAGGTTAGGGCCGGTATGACGCGCAAAGGCGAGATAGACATCGTTCATCCATTGCTCGCTGCCCAGCACCGCGCCGGCGAGCACGCGCCCCTGCCCGTCCATGAGCTTGGTCGCCGAATAGGCGACGATGTCGGCACCCAGATCGAGCGGCCGCTGCACGATCGGCGAAGCAAAGGCATTGTCGACTACCACCTTGGCGCCGGCATCGTGCGCCAGATCGGCGATGGCGCGAATGTCGGAAACTTCGAGGCCGGGGTTCGACGGCGTTTCGAGGAAGAAGGCCTTGGTATTGGGCCGCCGCGCCTTCGCCCAGGCATCGACATCGGTGGCATCGACGGTCGTGGTCTCGATGCCGAAGCGCGGCAAGATGCTATCGACGAGCACCCGGCACGAGCCGAACAGCGCCTTTCCGGCAACCAGATGGTCGCCCGCCGACAATTGGCAGAGCAAGGCCGCGCTCATCGCCGCCATGCCGGTGGTGGTGGCGCGCGCCGACTCTGCGCCTTCGAGCAGCGCCAGCCGTTTTTCGAGCATTTCGGTTGTCGGGTTCTGCAACCGCGAATAGGTCATCCCCGGGCGTTCGCCCCGAAAGCGTGCCGCCGCCTCGCCGGCGCTTTCATAGGCGTACCCCGACGTCATGAAAATGGCTTCGGAGGTCTCCCCGAAATCGCTGCGCGCTGTACCGCCACGTACGGCGAGCGTGGCGGGACGCCATTTGTCGGTGATAGAGCGATCCTGGCCGGTAAAGCGTTTCATACCACGAGGGATAGTCGCACGAAGGCGCGTGTGCAACGACGCTGCGTCCCGCGTCGTCAGTGCGCCATCAATCGGCGGTGATATCCCCAGCCGGCACTTCATGCCCGCGCACGATCAGCAGGTACATCACCGGTGTCACCATGCGGCTGAGCAAGGTCGACGAGATCAGCCCGCCGATGATCACCCAGGCGAGCGGCCCGTAAAGCCCCGACCCCGACAGCGCCAGCGGCAGCAGCCCGCCGATGGCGGTGACGCTGGTCAGCAGCACCGGCAGGAAACGCACTTCGCCGGCATGTTCGATGGCATCACGCAGGCTCATACCACGGCTACGCAATTGTGTTGTGAAATCAACCAATAACAGTGAATTCTTGATCTCGATTCCAATGAGCGCGATGAAGCCGATGACGGCGGTATAGCTCAAGGAATTGCCGGTGACGAACAGCGCCACCAGCCCGCCAAACAGGCCAAGCGGGATGACGCCCGCCACTACCGCAGTTTCGCGAAAACGCCCGAATTCGATGACCAGCACGCCCAATATGCCGAACACCGCCACGGCGACGATCGACCCCAATCCCGAAAAGCTTTTTGCAGCGACCTCGGCTTCGCCGCCCTCGTCGAAGCGGTAGCCTTCGGGCAGCTTCACTTGCTTGAGCGCCGCGTAGACCGCCGTGTTGACCTTGGCGGTCAGATAGCCGTCGGCGATCTGTGACTGGATGGCAACGGTGCGCTGCTGGCGTTCGCGGTTGATGCGCGGCGGCGCCGAATCAAGCCGCGGCGTCGCGATTTCGCGCAATGGAACAGCGCCATTGGCACCAGGCACGTAAACACCGTCGAGCGCACTGATTTCGTGGCGCGTGTCGAGTGGCAGCCGGACGACGACGTTGTAGCTGTCGCCCTCACGATCGCGCAGCCGGCCAGCAGCTTCCCCGACCAGTGCCAGCCGCAGCGCGCGCCGCGGCGCGCCGGGGGTGACGCCGAGCAGCGCCGCTTTGCCGGAATCGAGCCCGAGATCGAGACGCGGCGTATCGACAGCGACCGCATTGACCACGTCCCGCGTACCCGGTGTCTTGCGCATGATCACTTCCACTTCGGCGGCAAGGCGCTTGAGCACGTCAAGATCGGGGCCGACGACCTTGACGAGAATTGGCGAATCGATCGGCGGGCCGTTCTGAAAGATCTTCAACACCAATTGCGCATCGGGGTTGGCGGCAAAGCGCGCGCGCAACCGCTCGACCAGCGCCGGGCCGCGCACCGGATGCCATTCCTTCAGCACGACGAGCACTTCGCCAAGGTTGCTGCGCTGGTCGAAGCTGCGCTGGTTGTAGAAAATCTGCGGATTGCCGCGCCCGACATTGGCCAGCACATTCTGCACATCGGGCTCACCCTTGGTCGCCTCTTCGACAAAGGTGACGGCACGGTCGGTCTGGGTCATCGCCGTGCCTTCGGGGGCGGTGACGGTGACGAGGAAATAGGAACTGTCAGCCGGCGGAAACAGGCTCGATCCGATGAACGGCACCAGCCCGAGGCCCGAGACGATCAGCAGAGTCGCCGCTGCCATCGCTTTCCACGGGTTGGTCAGCGACCAGTGCAGCACCGGCGCATAGAAGCGCTGGATTCCGGACTGGATGATCTGCAGGAAGCGGTTGCCGTGCTCGGGTTCATTACGCGGCAGGATGCGGCTGGCCAGGAACGGCACGATGGTCAGCGAGACGAGCAGCGACGCCGCCACCGTACCGAGCACCGCAATCGGCAGCGAACGGGTGAACTTGCCGGCGCCTTCGGGCAGAAAGGCGAGCGGCAAAAAGGCGAAGAGCAGCACGAATGTGCAGCCGATGACCGCAACGGCAATCTCGCGGGTGCCCGACAGCGCCGCTGTGGTGCGGTCATCGCCTTCGCGCAGATGCCGGGCAATATTTTCGGTGACAACGATCGAATCATCGACGAGCAGCCCGAGCGCGATGATGAAGCCCGAAATCGCCAGCTGGTTGAGCGTGAAGCCGCTGAAGGCCAGGATCGCCACTCCCATCATCAGGCTGAGTGGTACCGATACCATCACGACGATCGACGCCCGCCAGCCGAGCGGCAGCAAAGTGATCAGCACCAACCCGAGGGCAATGGCGAAATCGCGGCCCAACTGATCAAGCTTGCGCGCAATGTCGAACGACTGATCAAAGCCCACTTCAAGCGTCACATCGGGCGGCAGCAGCTTCTTGTAATCATCGGCTGCCGCAATGGCGCCGTTGCGGATATCGAGAACATTGAGCCCGTCTTTCTGGGTCAGCGTTACCCACACCGCGCGCTTGCCGTTGAAGCGCGCCAGATGCGGCTGTTCCTCATAGCCCCAGCCGATCTGGGCGACATCCTTGACCCGCACGACATAGCCATTTGCGGCACGCACCGGTTCATCGGCGATTTCATCGATGCTGCGAAACGCGCCGCCAGCCTGAACATTGAGCCGCTGGTCACCGCTGTGGACGGCGCCGGGAGGCAGGTCGGTCGAGCCCTGCCGCAAGGCATCGGTCACGGCGGTGACCGGCAGCCCCAGTTGCGCCAGCCGTCCGCTGTCGATAGCGACGCGTACCTCAGGAGTGGGGATTGCCCAGGCGCGACTGTTGCGCACGCCCGGAACGCGATTCAAGCGTTCGCGCAGATCCTTGGCGTATTTTTCGAGCCGGCGATATGATGCGGTATCGCTGACCAGCGCGAACTGGATGACTGCGGCTTCTGTGGTGCGGGTTTTCTGGAATTCGAGCCGGGTCAGCGCCGATGGCAAAGTCGAGCGAATGGCGTTCACCTCGCGCACGACTTCATCGTAATTTTTCTCCGGATCACCGCTCCAGCTAAATTCGGCGGTAATGACCGCGGTCGAATCGGTCGAGCGTGATTGTACGCGGACGATGCCATCAAGACCCTGGATGACATCCTCGATCGGCTTGGCGACCGTGGTTTCCATATCCGACGGCTCGGCGCCGGGCACGGTGGCGATGACATTGATGAACGGCGACGGGAAATGAGGATCGACCGAACGCGGAATGGTCAGGAACGCCGAAAGGCCGATGGCGAACAACAGGCCAAAGGCAACGAGCGTGATCTGCCAGCGACGAACCGCGAAATCGATCAGCCCCATCAGATCAGCCGCGCCCCGGCGACAGGCTGACCTTCATGCCGTCACGCAGCCGTTCCGCCCCGGATGTCACCACCCGTTCCCCGACCCTCAGACCGGTGGTGATGGTGACGGCGCTGTCACCCACAGGACCGACCCCGACGGCGCGCAGGCGAACCACAGGCCCAGTGCGGTCGAGCACATAGACAAAAGCTTCGTCGGCACGCGCCCCGAACACCGCAGTCGCCGGCACAGCCACCCCGCCGCTGGTCGCTGTCGCCGCGAGCCGCAGCCGCGCCGAGCCGATCAGGCCCGAGCGCAATTCGGGCAGCACCGGCAAGGCCAGTTCGACCCGGAAAGTGCCGGTGCCGGTATCGCCGCGCGCACCGATTTCGGAAACGCTGGCCGCAAACGACCGATTGCCGAGCGCTGGAATAATCACTTCGGCAGGCTGGCCACGACTGATGCGGCCAAGATCGGCATCGGAAAGCGGCAATTGCAGCACATAGCCGGTTGCCGCTTCGCCAAGGACAAGAACGGTCTGGCCCGGGCTGGCGATCTGCCCCGGTTCGGCCGGCCGTCG
>JBMOFG010000054.1:0-9112 GCA_049314415.1 Polymorphobacter sp. | reverse complement strand
TACCGACAGGCCGCCGACGCCGGAATCAAAGACAAGGATGGGGGCTGTCATCGCGTGCCGCTACCCTAGGCCTGATGGAAGGGCCAGACAAGCGAGGGGCTAGATCATCGTCTCGCCGTGCCCGCCGGGAGCATGCAGCACCAGCCATGCCATCGCGACGAGCCCGGTCACGGCGCCCAGCGTCAGAATGGCGCGCAGCCGCGGATACCAGGGCGGCACGCCGGGCGAAAGCGCATCCCAGACATAGTGCAGCGTCAGCAGCGCTGCCAGCGCCAGCAATTGCAGCGGTCGCGGCAACCCCGGGTACAAGAGCAACGCCAGCGCGGCGAGTGTCGGCAGCATGGCGAACGAGATGATCAGGAACCCCGGTGCCGGCGTTGCCACCGCCAGCCCCCAGCGCGCACCGCCGAGGAAGGACAGGATCAGCGCACCATAGGCCAGCGCGACGAGCGCCAGACCGCCGCCGTGCGCCGGCACCGCCGCGGTGAGCAGCGGCGGCGCGAGAAAGGGAATAAGGCCTAGCAGGCCGTAAGCGAGAACGCTGCGGGGAATGGCGGAACCGGTCATACCACTGCATTGTCGTGCCTTGCCGCCGCTGTCGATGGCGCGGATGCGCACAGGCCGGCGGCAGGCCATTGCCGCAACGGCCCGGCGCGCTATGCTGAGGAACAGACAGTCGGGGAGTATCGCAATGCCGTTCGTTCGTGATGATGTGCAGATGATTCTGGGAATGCTTGCCGCCCAGCCCGGGCCGGCGATGCACGAAATGGACGCCGCCGGCGCCCGCCAGATGATGACGATGATGGGCAGCATGGCCGAACGCCCGCGCCCCGAAGTTGCCGAGCGCCGCGACATCGTCATTCCCGGCCCGCATGACCACAGCATTCCCGCCCGCCTGTATCGCGGCACGCTGGCGGCCGACGCGGCGCCTGTGCTGGTTTTCTACCATGGCGGCGGCTGGGTGATCGGTGATCTGGAAATCTATGATTCGGTCTGTGCCGAAATCTGCAACGTGCTGGGCATGACGGTCGTATCGGTCGATTACCGCCTCGCCCCCGAACATCGCTTCCCTGCCGCGACCGAGGATTGCCTCGCGGCGACGCGCTGGGTCGCCGGATCGCCGGCGGCCATTGGCCACCCGGTTACCGGCGTCATTCCGGCCGGGGACAGCGCCGGCGGCAATCTGGCGGCGGTGATTTCGCAGGAATTGCAAGGCCAATTGCCCGTGCCGATCATCGCGCAATGGCTGATCTACCCCGCGACCGACATGACGGCGACCGACGGCTCGATGGCCGAATTCGCCAGCGGCTATCTGCTCACTGCCGATAGTATGACCTGGTTCAACGGCCATTACATGCCGCCGGGGGCCGATCTGACCCATCCGCGCGCGTCGCCGCTGTTCACCGAAAACCTGGCTGGCCAGCCGCCGACTTTGGTGTTCACCTGCGGGCTCGACCCACTGCGCGACCAGGGCCGCGCCTATGCCGGGCGCCTCATCGCTGCCGGGGTGCGTACGAGCTTCCGCGAAGCCGCCGGGCAGATCCACGGCAGCATCACGCTGCGCGGCGCAATTCCATCGGCTCAGGATGATCTCCACAAATGCCTCAAGGATTTGAAGGCATTGATCGACGAAGCATGAGCACCGCCGTCCCCCGCACCCATAAGTCCGGCCTGCCCTATCGCCCCGGCGTCGGCGTGCTGCTGATCAATGCCGATGGCCATGTCTTTGTCGGGCAACGGCTCGATTCCAAGCTGGAGGCGTGGCAGATGCCGCAAGGCGGCATCGACGACGGCGAGGACGCGCTGGTGGCGGCGTTCCGCGAGCTGGAGGAGGAAACCGGCGTGCCGGCGCACCTTGCCGAACTGGTCGCCGAAACGCCGGACTGGCATTATTACGACCTGCCCGAGGACATGGTCGGCACGATCTGGAAGGGGCGCTATTGCGGCCAGCGCCAGAAATGGTTCGCGATGCGCTTCCTCGGCACCGACGCCGATGTCGCGATCGACCAGCCCCACCCCGAATTCAAGGCGTGGCGCTGGGCGGAAGTGCACACGCTCGTCGACCTGGCGGTGCCCTTCAAGCGCGAGCTTTATCGGGACATCATCACCAGCCTGAAAATCTGAAACTTTCGCTTCCTTGCGGGGCAGGTGAGAGGCGCCAAAGGCGGCACGCGGCGGTCACGTCCTGTGCCTCAGATCAACCCCGCCAGCGGCGAGCTCGGGTCCGCGTACCGCCGCTTCCCCATCCGCCCGGCGCGATACGCCAGCCGACCGCTTTCAATCGCCAGCTTCATGGCGCGCGCCATCAGGATCGGGTCCTTCGCCTCGGCAATCGCGGTGTTCATCAGCACGCCGGCGCAGCCCAATTCCATCGCCGCCGCCGCGTCCGACGCGGTGCCGACCCCGGCGTCGACGAGCACAGGCACTTTCGCGCCCTCGATGATCATGCGGATGGTGACGGGGTTCTGGATGCCGAGCCCCGAACCGATCAGCGAGCCCAGCGGCATGATCGCGCAAGCGCCGAGATCTTCCAGTTTCTTCGCCGCGATCGGATCATCGGCGCAATAGACCATGACGTCGAAGCCGTCCTTCACCAGCTCGGCGGTGGCGGTCAGCGTTTCGGCCATGTCCGGATACAGCGTGCGGGCTTCGCCAAGCACTTCGAGCTTGACAAGATTCCACCCGCCCGCCTCGCGCGCCAGCCGCAGCGTGCGCACCGCATCCTTGCCGGTGAAGCAGCCGGCAGTGTTGGGCAGATAGGTGAACTTCTTCGGATCGATATAATCCGTCAGCATCGGCTGGCCCTTGTCGGTGACATTGACCCGACGGACAGCGACGGTAACGATTTCAGCACCCGAAGCTGCCAGCGCCGCGGCGTTCTGGGCGAAGTCCTTATATTTGCCGGTGCCGACGATCAGGCGCGAAGCGAATTTGCGCCCGGCAACTTCCCAGCCATCATCGCCTGTGCCGTCGTCCTGGCCGCCGCCGACGAAATGCACGATTTCCAATTGGTCACCCTCGGCAAGTTCGACCGCGGCAAAGGTCGAGCGCGGCACGATTTCGAAGTTACGCTCCACCGCCACCTTGCCGGCATCGAGATCGAGCTCGGCGAGAAGAGCGGCAAGACTGGAGCCGGACGCGACGCGGCGCGGGTCGCCGTTGAGGACTAGGTTTATCATGCCGCCCTCTATGGCCTGTGGCGCGTCGGGTTTAAAGAGCGACATTTTCGTTCCGCCGCCGTCTCCGCCTCTGTGGCAGGGGGCAGCGGTTGCCGCTCCGGCGTCAGCACACTCTGGCCTTTGCCGCACACACGCCTATAGTCTGCTTATGTCGGCAAATCTCGTCCTCGTCCTCAACGGCCCAAATCTCAACCTGCTCGGTTCGCGCGAGCCGGAAATCTATGGGTACGACACGCTCGACAGCATTGCTGCGGCGCTGGAGGATCAGGCACTGGCGCTGGGGCTGGAAATCGACCTGCGGCAATCCAATCACGAAGGCCATCTCGTCGACTGGCTGCACGAAGCCGGGGCGCGGGGCATCCTTGCCGTCATTCTCAACGCCGGCGCGTTGACGCATACGTCGGTCGCCCTCCATGACGCCATCAAGGCGATTGCCGTGCCGGTGATCGAAGTACACCTGTCCAACCCGCAGGCGCGGGAAAGCTTTCGTCACCACTCTTTCATCAGCAGCGTCGCGCGTGGCACCATCTGCGGCTTTGGTGCCCAATCCTATGCGCTGGCGCTGGACGCGGCGGCGCGCTTGCGGCAATGAAGAGCTCCTCCGGGGGCAACAGACAAAGGATGAATATGCCTGAAGGCATTGGAATTGCAGTCGATACCGCGCTGGTGCGCGAACTCGCCGAACTGCTCGATTCGAACCATCTGACCGAAATCGAGGTCAAGGACGGCGACCGGGTCATCCGCGTCGTGCGCACCGCCGCCGCGGTCACCGCCTATGCGCCGGCCCCGGCCTATGCACCTGCCCCTGTCGCCGGGCCCGCTGCCGCGGCTGCACCGGCTGCCCCCGCCGGTGATGACTGGAAGTCACACGCCGGTCTGGTCAAGTCGCCGATCGTCGGCACTGCCTATCTCACCCCCGAACCCGGCGCGGCACCCTATGTCAGCGAAGGCCAGACGGTCGCGGCGGGCGACACGCTGCTGATCATCGAAGCGATGAAGGTGATGAACCCGATCACCGCCCCACGCGCCGGCAAGGTCGTCAAGATCCTCATCCGCAGCGAACAGCCCGTCGAATATGACGAACCGCTCGTCGTGATCGAATAGGCGCATGGCAATGTTCGGGAAGGTCCTCATCGCCAATCGCGGCGAAATCGCGCTGCGTGTCCATCGTGCCTGTCGCGAAATGGGCATCCGCACGGTTGCTGTCCATTCAACGGCCGATGCCGATGCGATGCACGTTCGGTTGGCCGATGAAGCGATCTGCATCGGGCCGCCATCCGCGACCGACAGTTATCTCAACATCCCGGCGATCATTTCGGCGGCCGAGATTGCCCAGGCCGATGCCATCCACCCGGGCTATGGCTTTCTGTCCGAAAACGCGCGCTTCGCCGAGATCGTTGAACAGCACAAGATCGTCTGGATCGGCCCCGACCCCGAACATATCCGCAAGATGGGCGACAAGGTCGAAGCCAAGCGCACCGCCGCCGCACTCGGCCTGCCGCTGGTGCCGGGATCCGACGGACCCGTGGCAACGCCGGAAGAAGCGATCAAGGTCGCCAACGACATCGGCTATCCGGTGCTGATCAAGGCCGCCTCGGGTGGTGGTGGCCGCGGCATGAAGGTCATTCCCGATGCGGCCAGCCTGCCCGGCCTGATGCGCCAGGCGCAGAACGAAGCCAAGGCGGCGTTCGGCGATGACACCGTCTATATCGAAAAATATCTCTCCGAACCGCGCCACATCGAATTTCAGGTGTTCGGCGATGGCAAGGGCGGCGCCGTCCATATGGGCGAGCGCGATTGCTCGCTGCAACGCCGCCACCAAAAAGTGCTCGAGGAAGCGCCCTCCCCGGCCCTCAATCCCGATCAGCGCGCCGAAATGGGCGAGATCGTCCGTCAGGCGGTCGCCAAACTGAAGTACCGTGGCGCCGGGACGATGGAGTTCCTCTATGAAGACGGGAAATTCTATTTCATCGAAATGAATACCCGCCTTCAGGTTGAACATCCCGTCACCGAAGCTGTGACCGGTATCGACCTGGTGCGTGAACAGATCCGCGTTGCCGCCGGCCTGCCCTTGAGCGTGACGCAGGACCAGATCCGTTTCGAAGGCCATGCCATCGAATGCCGCATCAACGCCGAAGACCCGGTGACCTTTGCGCCCTCGCCGGGCCGGGTGACCGATTTCCACGCACCGGGCGGCCTGCATGTGCGCGTCGATTCGGCGCTGTATGACGGCTATCGCATCCCGCCATATTATGATTCGCTCATCGCCAAGCTGATCGTCTATGGCGCCAACCGCAACGATGCACTGATGCGCCTGCGCCGCGCGCTGGAAGAGTTCGTCATCCACGGGCCAAAGACGACGATCCCGCTGCAGCAGGCGATCATCGAGGACCCCGATTTCAGCGACGGCAACTACACCATTAAATGGCTGGAACGCTGGCTGGCGTCACGCGCCGAATCGTGACCGCGCCGGCGCTTTCGGACTTCTGCCTCGTCGACGAATGCGTGCTTACGGGCGGCGTCAAGGTCGGCTTTCTCTATCGCGAGGACGCCGAGCCGGGGGAACCGCACAGCGATTCGGGCTGGGCGCTGCGCGGTGAGGCGGGGGACGCCAGCGCGGAGGAGCTCGACGCGCGCGATGTCGCCTGGGTGCCATTGAGCGCGGTCCTCGCCGTGGATGACACGTGGCAGCATCTCATCGCCTCGCCGCCGGGGTCGGCCTTTGCGCGCAACCCCAAGACCTGGAAGTTCGAAGCCGTCGACGCTGATACGGCATGATCCTGTCGCCGATCTGGCTGCCCGCGACGCTGATGGCCGGGGCGTTGCAGGCGTGGCGGACGGCGGTGCAGCAACGGCTGCGCGGCACGCTGTCGGTCAATGCCGCCGGGCTGGTGCGCTATCTTTACGGCTTTCCAGTCGCGCTGCTGCTGCTCGGGCTCTATCTCACGCTGCGCGGGGCGACGCTTCCCGCCCTGCCCGGCGCGTTTTTCGGCTATGCGGTAGCCGGCGGCATCTGCCAGATCTTTGGTACCAATCTGCTGATCATGGCATTCGGCTATCGCAACTTCGTCGTCGGCACCGCCTATTCGAAGACTGAGGCGGTGCAAGGCGCCCTCCTCTCGGCGTGGCTGCTCCACGAGGCGCTGACGCCGCTGATCTGGGCGGGGATCGGGCTCGGCGTCGCCGGCGTCATCATCCTGTCGACGGGAGGGCGCAAATTGTCGCTGCGCGAACTGCTCGGCGAGATGGCTCAACCGGCGGCGCTGTGCGGGCTGGGTGCCGGCTTCGGGTTCGCGATGACATCCGTTCTGGTGCGCAATGCCACCTTGCAACTTGCCACGCCCGACCTGGTGCTGCGCGCGCTCACGACATTGGCCGTCACCATGGTGGCGCAGGCGTTGTTACAGGGCACCTATGTGACGCTGCGCGAGCCCGAGCAGCTTCGCAAGGTCGCGCAGACGTGGCGCACCTCGGCGCAGGTCGGCGGGCTGGCGGCGCTCGGCTCGGCGGGCTGGTTCACCGGCTTTGCCACCGCACCCGTCGCGCTCGTGCGCATCGTCGGACAGGTCGAAGTGGTCTTCACCCTGTTGTTCGGGCGATTCTATCTGCGCGAACCCTTTGGCCGCAGCGAAGCGATGGGACTGTTCTGCGTTGCTGGCGGGGTCATCCTTGCCTTGCTCGGCACTTGAAATGACCGCGACGCTGCCCACCGTGCTCGATCCCGACACATTGCTCCGCGCCTATGCCAGCGGTGTCTTCCCGATGGCCGAAAGCGCCGCCAGCCCCGACATTTTCTGGGTGGAGCCCAAGCGCCGCGGCGTGCTGCCGCTTGATGGCTTTCACCTCTCAAAAAGTCTTGCCAAGACGTTGAAATCCGAACGCTTCACGCTGACGGCTGATCGTGCCTTCGATGCGGTGCTGGCGGCCTGCGCCGAGCCGGTGCCGGGACGCGCCGACACCTGGATCAACCCGGTGATCGCGGCGGCCTATGGCGAATTGTACCGCCGCGGCCAGGCGCATTCGGTGGAAGCCTGGGCCGAGGACGGCACACTTGCCGGCGGGCTTTATGGCGTACGACTGGGCGGCGCCTTCTTTGGGGAATCGATGTTCACCCGAGTCCGTGATGCAGCAAAAGTCACACTGGCGGCGCTGGTCGCACGGTTGCGCGTCGGCGGTTTCACCCTGCTTGATACGCAGTTCCTCACCAGCCACCTTGAAACCTTTGGTGCGATCGAACTGACCGCCCGCGCCTATCAGGTTCAATTGGGCACGGCGCTCGGGCTTTCGGGGGATTTTTTCGCGCTTGATGGCGCTGGCGCGCGGCCGTCCGATGGCGCTGGCGCGCGGTTGACAGCGACGGTTCCCGGCCCGGTTTCGGGAAAACGCATCGTGCAGCTTTTGACCCAAATATCGTAGCGCGGGTGTTCGAGCGGGTGGAGCGACGGGCTTTCAGCGAACATCCAGCCTGAAAACACCCGCTTTTTCGGCGCATTGACCATCGTTTCGTCGATGAGCAGGAAGGCGCCAGTCAGCCGCTGATCCCATGGCGGCGTGGTCTCGCAGGTACGCACGGTTACGCGCAGCGCGGCAAAATCGAAGGTTTCGCCCGGATGAAGCGTAAAAGTGCGGCTCTCCCGGGTGCGCTTGTTGATGGCGCCGATGCTGACCAGCCGCTGCGCATTGGGGGTGATACCGCGGGCCGGATCGGGTTTCGGCGCTGCCTTGGGGGCGGCCCTGGGCGGCGCGGCAGCGGGCGGCGCGGCAGCGGGCGGCGCAAGGGGCGCTGGCTCCTGCGCCAGCGCCGGGGTGGCGAGCAGCAGGCCCAGCATCAGGCGCGCCGGCCCGGCCATTGCGTTCAGGGCGCCGGTGGGGTGGCAGGCGCGGCGGCGGGGGCAGCCTCGCCGCCCGAGCGGTTGACCACCGAGCCGATGAGTCCCATCAGATCGGTCGCGCCCGAGGTTTCGGTGATTTCTTCTCCCGGTTTCAGCATCACCGAATCGCCGCCCGGAGTCAGCGAAACATAGATGCCGCCGAGCAGCCCTTCGCTGGTGATCGCCGCACTCGAATCGATCGGGAGTTGCAGCGCCTTGTCGATCCCGAATTCGACAATGGCTTCGTAACTCACCGGGTCGAGGCTCTGCTTGATCACGCGGCCGACCTTGATGCCAGCGACCTTGATGTCGGTGCCCGCCGAGACGCCGGCAACATTGGGAAAACGCGCTGTCAGCACATAACCGGAATCGCCGCTGCCCGCTTGGGTGCGGCCATAGGCGAAGGTGACGAAACCGATGGCGACGATCACGACCACAAACCCGATAAGGGCTTCGATGACGTTATCTTTAAAAAGTGCGCGCATGGGGCTTAGTCCGCAATCTGATCGGGAGACCAAGCGCGGTAATCACCGCGCGCCGCGGCACGCTGACCCCCGGCGTCAAGACTGCCCGTGGGGAGATAGGCCGCACTTGTGCCGGTGGCATTGGGCGTCCACGGCCGCTCCCAGATGCGCGGCGTCACCGGCGCTTCGCTGGGCGGCAATTTGACTGTCTTGTGCATCCAGCCATGCCATTCGGGCGGAATCCGCGATCCTTCCGGCGTGCCGCCATTATAGATCACCCAGCGGCGTTCGCCGGGTTCGCCGGCATTGCCGCTACGGTAATAGACATTGCCTTCGCCATCGCGGCCAACTTCCCGGCCTTGCCGACGCGTCATGATCCGCGTGCCCAGCCCCGGGCCGTGCCACCAGGTGAAGATATCGAGCAGGATTCCCATTCGCTCCTAGAGCCTGAAATGCCGCGCCAAAGCAAGTGGAAGTGCATATTCGGGAAGCATGGGGATATTTCGCGACGACAGACAGGCGGGTCCGACATTCGGAGCCTGTTGCGATGCCCGATGATCAATATGGTTGCGGCTCAAAACAGTTGCGCCGGCCCCAA
>JBMOFG010000053.1:0-9136 GCA_049314415.1 Polymorphobacter sp. | reverse complement strand
GGCGATCGCAAAGCCGTTGGAGCCTAATGGTTCGGGGCGCACCCGACCGGTTTCAACATCGTTGAATGCCACCTGCTTCTGCCCGTAAAAGCCCTCAAGCTGACCAAGCGAGATGCCGGCGATGTCGCCGCCGATGCTGCCTTCGCTGAACGCCAGCGCCATCCAGGGTTCGAAATGCGAGATGACCCGAGGTTTTACCTGCGGATGTGTGGCGAGATAGAAATTCAGCGCATCGGCCCAGGCGACCATTAAAGCCTTGAGCCACTGCGGCGCGCGGGCATGATCGGCTTTGAGCGCGTCGGGCTGGATAAACAGCTTCATGCGCAGGTCGCGCCAAATCGCCGATACGCCTTCCGCCTCGGCGAGCCGACCTTGTGCGTTGATGAAATTGGTCTCGATACGGTTGAAGTCGTCCTCGGCCTGGGCATAAATCATGCCGAACACCGCATCGGCATCGGATTTGCCCTTTACATGGGCTATGCCGAAGCCATCGCGGGTGACGCTGACCCGCGCCGCCTGCGCCCGCCACCGCGCCATATCGGGCTTATCGGCGGCCAATACCGGCGTGGCGGAAAGGAGGAGGGCGACGATCAGGATCTTTTGCATCGCCTAGAGCTATCGGGCGGCGAACACTTCGACAAGCCTCAGTCTAAATGAGGCCCGGCCTTCAGGCTGAACACTGCCACCAGGCTAGCGCCTGCTGCCACTGCCAGATACCAGCCCACCGGCGCCAGACCGCCGCGATCGGCCAGCGCCTGGGCGATGATCGGCGCCAGACCGCCGCCAAGAATGCCCCCCATGTTGAAGGCCATAGATGCCCCGGTGTAGCGCACCCGCGCCGGAAACAGACCGGGCAACCAGGCACCTAACGGCCCATAGACAAAGCCCATGACGAACAGGGCGAGTGCGAGGAAAACACCGACAAACAGCAGTGAGCCGCTTTCCATCAACGGCGCCAGCACCAGGCCGGTGGCGACCGCGGCCAAGCAACCGCCGATCAGCACACGGCGCGGGTCGAATCGGTCTGACAGCCAGCCCGACAACAGAATACCGACCGCGAGGAACAGGATCGCGACGAGTTGCACCCCCAGAAAAGTTTCGCGGGCATAGCCCAGTTTCGTCGTGCCGAAGCCGAGGGCAAAGGCCGTCGAAAGGTAAAAAAGTGCGAAACAGGCGATGACGCCCAACGTGCCGCCCAGCGTCGCCCGCCAGTGATCGCGCAGCAGTTCGGCGATCGGTACTGCCGGCGGCGGGCCATGCGCCGTCATGGCGGCAAAGGCCGGGGTTTCGGTCAGCCTCAGCCGCACCCACAGCCCGACGGCGACAAGCAGCGCCGAGGCAAGGAAGGGCAGGCGCCACCCCCAATCGCGGAAATTGGCATCGCTGAGCCACAGACCCAGCAACAGGAACAGGCCATTGGCCGCAATGAAGCCGACCGGCGCCCCCAGTTGAGGAAACATGCCGAAGCGCGCGCGCCAGCCCGGCGGGGCATTTTCCACAGCGAGCAGCGCAGCGCCACCCCATTCGCCACCAAGGCCAAAACCCTGGCCGAACCGCAACAAGCACAACAACACCGGCGCCACCCAACCGGCGCTGCCATAGGTTGGCAAAAAGGCGATCGCGAGGGTCGAGCCGCCCATCATCAACAAGCTCGCCACCAGCGTCGATTTACGGCCAATGCGGTCGCCATAATGGCCAAAGACCAGCGCGCCGATCGGCCGGGCGATGAACGCGACGGCAAAGCTGGCATAGGCGGCGAGCAGTTGCGCCGACGGACTGTCGGACGGGAAAAACAATGGCCCGAACACCAAACTGGCGGCGGTTGCATAGATATAGAAATCGTAGAATTCGACCGCTGTTCCAACAAGGCTGGCACCCAGAATGCGGCGGCTCGATGCTTGCGTTTTCCCCATGCGCCCTCGGTTGCGACGCGGCGCCCGCGCACGCAAGCGCTATTTCGCTACAAGTTCCATTCCGGCCTTGGCGGTCCCTGCCCTCGTGCTGGCCTAAACACTGGAAAGATTACAAGCGCCCCAGCACCGACATTTTTTCTTTTATGCGTTACCCGGCCGCGGCACCGGAAAACGCAGCAGCCGCCCCGCCTCGGGCACTAAGGCCGTCACCGGGCCGTCGAGTACCGCCAGGATCGCCGGATCGGCGATATCAAGCCCACCGGTAAAAGCGCCGTAAGCGGGCAGGATGAGCTTGGTTTGCGACAAGGCAAAACAACGCCGCACGATTCGGCGACGACGCGCCATTACCGCCACCTTGGGGTGAAAATGTCCCGACAGTTCGGGTTCGTCGCCACCCAGCACCGCTTCGTGGCGCAACCAGATCGGCCCGACACGAGCCTGTTCGGCGACATGCCCGCCCATAGCGGCAGCCGCGCCATCATCATGGTTGCCAGTGATCCACAACCAGTCAAGATCATGGATGAGCATCGTCAGCGCCGCCGCAGGACCGGAAGGCAATCGGGCGGGGCCGCCACGGTCGTGAAACGAATCACCCAGGCACACCACTCGCCGCGCTCCCGTGGCAGCAAGCGCATCGATCAGCCAGCCGATGGTATCGGCACTATCATGAGGCGGCAGCAGCCAGCCGCGCCGGGCAAAGCTGGAGGCCTTTTCAAAATGCAGATCGGCGACGACCAGCATCGCCTGCGCCGGCCAGTGCAGCGCGCCGCAAGCAAGCGGGATAAGCGTTTCGCCTGCGAACGAAAGGAAAACAGACATGCGGTCGTCTTGTCGCTTTTGCCGCGTGCAGGCAAGTTGCCCCCCCTTTTTCGTGCGGTCGCAACCGTCACCGGACTTAGCTAGACTAGCTGACTTATAATGGGAGAAGTGTGATGGTCGCCCCTTTTGGCAATAATCCGGCGCTCAATGGCTATTACGCTCCCTTCCATGCCGAGCTCGATGCCCCCGACTTGGTTGTTGAAGGCAGTTTGCCCGCCGGCTTGGCCGGCACCTTCTACCGCAACGGACCCGACCCACAGTTTCCGCCGCATGCCGATGACCGTTACCATGTCTTCGATGGCGACGGCATGGTCTTTGCGGTGCGAATCGCCGACGGCAAGGCCAGCCTGAAGAACCGCTGGGTTCGCACGCCCAAATTCCTTGCGGAGCGCGCCGCCGGCAAGCGGCTGTTCGGGGTCTTCGGCAACCCGCGCTTTAATGAACCCGAAGCCAATCCAATGGATTACAGCACCGCAAATACGCATATTTGGCCGCATGGCGACAAGCTTTATGCGTTGATGGAAGGCTGCCCGCCGATCGCCATGGACCCCGACAGCCTCGACACGCTGGGCAGCGAGACCTTCGGCGGCGCTGCGGCCGGGCCGTTCACCGCGCATCCCAAGACCTGCCCCACCACCGGCGACCTCCACGCCTTCGGCTATAGCGCCAAGGGTCCGGCCTCCACGGCCATCCGCTACAACATCATCGACGCGCATGGCCGCCCGACCCACACGACCTTCCTCGACCAGCCCTATTGCAGCATGATGCACGACTTCATGATGACCGAGAATTACGTCATCTTCCCGTGCCTGCCCGTCGTCATCGACATGGCGCGCGCCATGCGCGGCGGCCCGATGGCGGCCTGGGAGGGCAGCCGCACCAGCTATTTCGGCATCATGCCCAAGGGCGGCACCACCGCCGACCTGCGCTGGGTGGAAAGCGATGCCTGCTTCATGTTCCACAGCGCCAATGCCTTTGAACGCGGCGACGAGATCGTCATAGATGTCGCGGGATCACCGCGTGCGCCCTTGATGCCCGGTGCCGACGGCAGCATGCCGACCCACGAAGAATCTCGCTTCGCGATGCGGCGCTGGGTGATCGGCAAGAGCGGCATGAGGGCCGAAACCATCGATCCGTTGGATATACAGTTCCCCCGCATCGACGATCGCCGCCAGGGGCGGCCTTATCGCGCCGCCTATGCTAATGGCACAGCACGGCCAACCGCCGGCCGCACCGATGGCTTCGACATGCTGGCGCGCATCGACGTGGAAAGCGGCGCGCGCGACAGTTTCGACACGGGTGACGGTGCATACCTTGGCGAACCGGTGTTCGTGCCTCGGGGCGCTGCCGAAACCGACGGCTGGCTGCTGGCGCTGAAATGGGACCAGCAGCGCAACGAAAGCGCACTACTCGTCATGGACGCCGGGCATCTCGGCGATGGCCCGGTGGCAACCATCCGCATGCCCGCGCGAATTCCCGGCGGCTTTCACTGCCACTGGCGGCCCGGCGCATAGCCCGCTAACAGCGGTGGATGCTTGGCCATATCGACAGCTGGATCTTCGATCTCGACAACACGCTCTACCCGGCGAGTGCGAGCCTGTTTCCACAGATCGATGCGCGGATGGGATCCTATATCCAGAACCTGCTGGGGCTTGACCCACAGGCGGCCTGGTCCGTGCAGAAGGGGTTTTTCCATTCGCATGGCATGACTTTGCCCGGCCTGATGGCCGAACATGGCGTCGATCCGCACGAGTTTCTGAGCTTTGTCCATGATGTCGATGTCGATGTCGTGGCACCGCACCCCGAGCTTGCCAATCTCATCGCACAGCTGCCGGGGCGGAAATTCGTTTTCACCAATGCCGACGCGCCTTATGCCGAGCGGGTGCTTGCGCGCCTCGGCCTGTCCGACAGTTTCGACGCGCTGCACGATATCCATGCGCTGGGCTATGTTCCCAAGCCGCAGGCGCCGGCCTATGCCAGCATGTGCAGCACCCACGGCATCGACCCAGCCCGCGCCGTCTTTGTCGAGGACATGGCGCGCAACCTGATCACCGCCAAGGCGATCAGCATGACAACGGTGTGGATCGACAATGGCTCCGAACAGGGCCCCGATGAACGCCGCGACCATATCGACCTGATCATCCCCGATGTCGCCACCTGGTTGGCGGGCGTGGTTGCCGAACTGGAGATTTGAACCATGCACATCGAAACCATCATCAACGCTGCCTGGGATGCCCGCGACACGATTTCCTTCGCCACCACCGGCGAAGTCCGCGACGCGGTCGAAGCCGCTATTCTCGCGATGGATGCCGGCGAACTGCGGGTTGCCGAGCCCGATGGCGCCGGCGGCTGGCGCGTCAACCAATGGCTGAAAAAGGCTGTGCTGCTCAGCTTCCGGCTCAACGACAGCGGCGTCATCGTCGGCCCGGGCGGCACCAACTGGTACGACAAGGTGCCTTCCAAGTTCGAAGGTTGGGGCGAAAACCGCTTCCGCGCTGCCGGTTTCCGCGCCGTGCCGGGCGCCATCGTCCGCCGCGGTGCTTATATCGCACCAGGCGCCATCCTGATGCCGAGCTTCGTCAACATCGGCGCGCGCGTCGGCAAGGGCTCCATGGTCGACACCTGGGCGACCGTCGGCAGTTGCGCCCAGATCGGCGAAGGCGTGCATCTTTCGGGCGGCGCTGGCATCGGCGGCGTGCTTGAGCCCGTGCAGGCCGGGCCAGTGATTATCGGCGATGGCGCCTTCATCGGCGCGCGTGCCGAAGTTGCCGAAGGAGTGCAGGTCGGCGAAGGCGCCGTGCTGTCGATGGGAGTCTATCTTGGCGCGTCGACCAAGGTCATCGATCGCGCCACCGGCGAAGTGCATATTGGCAAGGTGCCGCCCTATGCCGTAGTCGTATCAGGCACCATGCCCGGCAAACCGCTGCCCGATGGTTCACCCGGCCCGGGGCTCTATTGCGGCGTCATCGTCAAGACCGTCGATGCCCAGACGCGCAGCAAGACCGGTATCAACGAACTGCTGCGCGACTGAACGTTGCCAGCCGGCGCACAACATTGCCCCTTGCCCCGGGCAGGACTTTACCGCCAGATTGACGTCAGTCATCCTGGGGAAGTCATCGTGCGCCAAATCCTTGTTGCCGCCATCGCTGCGGCCAGCCTTGCCACTCCGTCGCTTGCTGCCGAACGGCCCGGCGAGCCGGCGTTTCGCAGCCTTTACAAGGAACTGGTCGAGACCAACACCACACATAGCACGGGTGACTGCACCCTCGCCGCCACCCGCATGGCGGCGCGGCTGAAGGCGGCGGGTTTTGCCGATGCCGATCTCAACATCTTTGTCCCTGAAGGGCTGCCCCTCGACGGCGGCTTGATCGCCACCTTCGCCGGCAGCGATGCCAATTCAGGCACGGTGATGTTGCTCGCCCATCTCGACGTGGTGGAAGCCAAGCGCGAGGACTGGACGCGCGACCCCTTTGCCCTGATCGAGGAAGACGGCTGGTTTTATGCTCGCGGTGCCGCTGACGACAAGCCGCAAGCCGCAATCTGGACCGACGCAATGGTGCGGTTGAAGGCGGCCGGCGCCAAGCCGAAGCGCACCATCAAGCTGCTGCTCAGCTGCGGCGAGGAATCGGGTGCGCGCATCAACAACGTCCGCTGGCTGATCGAAAAGCACCCCGAGTGGATCCGCGCCGACTTCGCTCTCAACGAAGGTGGCGGCGGCGCGCTGAGACCCGATGGCACGCCGCTGGCGCTCAGCTTTCAGGCCGGCGAAAAGGTAAGCCAGAACTTCAAGGTCGAAGCGGTCAACCCCGGTGGCCACAGCAGCGTGCCGCGTCCCGATAATGCCATCTATGCGCTGTCGACGGCGATGAACCGTATCGGCGCCTATGAATTCCCCATCCGCATGAGCGAGGTGACCCGCGCCAGCTTCACCGCGCTCGGCAAAATGACACCGGGTCCGATGGGCGAGGCCATGCGGAAACTCGTCGCCAACCCTAATGACACGGCCGCCGATGCCATCGTGTCGAAGGATCCGCGCTTTCATTCGCTGTTGCGCACCACCTGCGTTGCGACCCAGATCGAAGGTGGCCATGCCATCAACGCGCTGCCACAACGGGCCTTTGCCAATATCAACTGCCGCATGTTTCCGACCGACACTCCGGCAGATGTTGGTGCGCAGTTGAAGGCCGCGATCGGCGATGTGCCGGTCAGCATCGTCGCGGTGCCGCCGGTCAACCCGGTCAATGCGCCACCGCCGCTTGCCGGCGAAGTCTATGACAAAGCCGCAGCGCTGGCGAAGCAGCATTTCCCTGGCGTACCGATCGTGCCGTCAATGTCGACCGGTGCCACCGATGCGCGCTTCCTGATCGCTGCCGGCGTGCCGACCTATGGCGTGCCCGGGCTGCTCAGCGATGGCTCGACAAATGCGCATGGTCTTAACGAGCGCATCTCGGTCAAATGGCTGCTGACCGGACGCGACTATCTCTTTGATCTCGTCAAAGCCTATGCGGGGGTAAAATGAAGTCTTTGCTTGTTGCGGCGCTGCTGCTGACCGCCCCTGCCGCTGCGGCCGACATCCGGCCTGATCAGGCGACATTTCGGGGTTTGTACAAAGAATTGATCGAGACCAATACCGCCTTTTCGAACGGCAGTTGCACGCTTGCCGCCGAAAAGATGGCGAGCAGGCTTAAGGCGGCGGGCTTCAAGGATAACGACATCAAGTTGTTCAGCGTACCGACCCACCCGCGCGAAGGAGGGCTGGTCGCGGTGCTGCCGGGCACTGACCCCAAGGCACGGGCTATCCTGCTGCTCTCACACCTCGATGTCGTCGAGGCAAAGCGCGCCGACTGGACGCGCGATCCTTTTGTGATGGTAGAGGAAGATGGCTATTTTTACGGACGCGGGGCCAGCGATGACAAGGCGCACGCGGCGATCTTCACCGATACGATGGTCCGCTTGAAAGCCGCCGGCACAAAGCTGCGCCGCCCGCTGAAACTGGCGCTGACCTGTGGCGAAGAAGGCGGCAACGGCGATGTCTTCAACGGCGCCGAATGGCTAGCCAAGGAGCACAAGGACTGGATCGACGCCGAATTCGCCCTGAATGAAGGCAGTGTTGGCATCCGCGATAAGGACGGCAAGCGGGTGTCGCTGGGCATACAAGCCGGCGAAAAAATCTATCAGGATTTCCGTATCGAAGCGACCAACCCCGGCGGCCACAGCAGCCGTCCACGCCCGGACAATGCCGTTTATGCCCTCGCCGCCGCGCTGGTCCGCATCGGCCAGTATGAATTTCCGGTGCAGTTCAGCGACACGACGCGCGCCTATTTTACCCAGACCGCCGCGTTGACGGGCGGTGATACCGGCGCTGCCATGTTGCGTCTCGTCGCCAATCCGCAGGATACCGACGCCAATGCAATCGTCAGCCGCGACCCGACCTATCATTCGATGCTGCGCACCACCTGTGTCGCGACCATGCTCGATGGCGGCCATGCCCCCAATGCGCTGGCCCAGCGCGCCGGCGCCAATATCAACTGCCGCATGTTCCCCGGTGACCCCATCACGAATGTCCGCGCCCAACTGGTCGCCGCCGCCGCTGACCCGGGCATCACCATCGTGCCGACGGGCGATATCAGTCCAACGCCGCCGCCACCGCCGCTAACCCCGCTGGTTTATAACACGGCGAAAAAACTCGCCGAAAAGCATTTCCCCGGTGTGCCGGTACTGCCGGCGATGAGCACTGGCGCCACCGATGGCCGCTTTCTCAACGCGCTTGGTATCCCGACCTATGGCGTACCAGGCCGCTTTTCAGACCCCGATGGTAATGGCGTCCATGGTCTTAATGAACGCAAGTCGGTCGCCGGCCTTTATGCCGAGCGCGACTATCTGTTTGATCTCATCACCGCCTACGCCAATTCAAAGGATGCCAAGTGACCCTGAAAGCCCTGCTGCTTGCCGCAGTTCTTGCCGCTCCGGTAGCTGCGCAACCGCTGCGCGCCGACCAAACCGCTTTTCGGGACCTTTATAAGGAGCTGGTGGAGACCAATACCACCCTGTCGGCCGGCAGTTGCACGCTGGCGGCGGAACGGCTCGGTGCCCGTTTGCAGGCAGCAGGCTACAAGCCTGCCAACATCACCGTCTTCGCGACCCCCGATCACCCGAAGGAAGGCGGCATCGTTGCCATCCTGCATGGTAGCGACAAGAAGGCGAAGGCCATCTTGTTGCTCGGTCATCTCGATGTGGTTGAGGCGCGGCGCGAGGACTGGACCCGTGACCCCTTTACGTTGATCGAGCAAGACGGCTTTTTCTATGGCCGTGGCACCTTTGACGACAAGTCGCAGGCGGCGATCTGGACCGACACGTTGATCCGCTACAAGGCCGCCGGCAGGACACCGCGTCGGACCGTAAAG
>JBMOFG010000052.1:0-9389 GCA_049314415.1 Polymorphobacter sp. | reverse complement strand
CAGCGCTATTCGACCAACACCTTCCCGCAATGGTGGCTGGCGCAGCCGTTCCGCTGCCTTGCCCATAATGGCGAGATCAATACGGTGCGCGGCAACACCAACTGGATGAAAAGCCATGAGATAAAGATGGCGGCGGCGGCATTCGGTGAACATTCTGGTGACATCAAGCCACTGATTCCGGCCGGTGCGTCTGATACCGCCGCGCTCGATGCGGTATTCGAAGCCTTTGTGCGATCAGGCCGTGACGCGCCGACTGCCAAGCTGATGCTCGTCCCCGAAGCCTGGGGAAAGGATGACAGTCTGCCTGAAACGCACCGGGCGATGTATGCCTTTTTTGCCAGTGTCATGGAGGCCTGGGACGGGCCGGCGGCGCTGGCGATGACCGATGGCCGCTGGGTGGTCGCCGGGCTTGACCGCAACGCGCTGCGGCCGATGCGCTATTGTCTCACGCGCGATGGCCTGCTCGTCACCGGCTCGGAAGCCGGCATGGTGGTCATCCCCGAAGTCGATATGGTGATGAAGGGGGCGCTCGGCCCCGGCGAGATGATCGCGGTCGATCTCGATGGTGATGGGCTCGGCACCCTCAAGGCCGCCGGTCCGCGATTCTATTCGGATCGCGAGATCAAGGATCGGATTGCCGCCGCACATGATTATGCCGCCATGGTGGCGGGCTTCACCACCTTCACGTCGATGAAAGGCCATGCTGGCCCCCAGCCCGGGGCGCGCTTCAGCCGCTACGAGCTGCGCCGCCGCCAGGTTGCCGCCGGCCAGACCATGGAAGACATGGAACTGTTGCTCAGCCCGATGGTGGAGGATGCCAAGGAAGCGATCGGCAGCATGGGCGATGACGCGCCATTGGCGGTTATATCGGAAAATCCCCGCAACCTGTCGCACTTTTTCAGGCAGAATTTTTCCCAGGTCACCAACCCGCCGATTGACTCCCTGCGCGAAACCCGGGTGATGAGCCTTAAGACGCGCTTTTCCAACCTCGGCAATATTCTGGACGATGATGCCCGCCAAGAAGGCGTAATGGTCATCGACACGCCCGTGATGACCAACAAGGGCTGGGATGTGCTCAAGGCGCATTTCGGCAAGCAGGTCGCCGAGATCGATTGCAGCTTCGATATCCAAGGCGGGCCCGATGCTTTGCGCGCCGCCATCGCGCGGGTGCGCGCCGAAGCCGAGACGGCGGTGCGATCGGGCAAGAGCCAGTTGTTCCTTACCGATGAAAACCAGTCGGCGACGCGGATGGGGATCAGCATGATCCTCGCCACCGCCGGTGTGCATACGCATCTGGTACGCCAGGGTCTGCGCACTTTCGCTTCGATCAACGTGCGCGCCGCCGAAGCGCTCGACACGCATTATTTCGCCGTGCTGATCGGTGTCGGGGCCACCACGGTCAATGCCTATCTGGCGCAGGAAGCCATTGCCGATCGTCACGCCCGTGGCCTGTTCGGCACACGCAGCTACGATGATTGCGTCGCCCGTTATGAAAAGGCGGTGGCCGATGGCCTGCTCAAGATCATGGCCAAGATGGGTATCGCCGTCATTTCGTCGTATCGCGGCGGCTATAATTTCGAGGCGGTCGGATTGAGCCGGGCGCTGGTCAATGATTTCTTCCCCGGCATGCCGGCAAAGATTTCAGGTGAGGGGTTTGAATCGCTGTTCATCAACGCGCAGATGCGCCACGAAGCCGCCTTTGATGAAGATGTCATCGCGTTGCCGATCGGTGGCCTTTATCGTTATCGCGCCGGCAGCGAGGCGCATGCCTACCAGGCCGGAATGATCCATATGCTGCAGCATGCGGTCGGCGCCGACAGCTATTCGGACTATCTCAAATTCAGTCGGGCGGTGCGCGAACAGCCGCCGATCGCGCTGCGTGACCTGCTTGATTTTGTGCCGACCAAGGCAATTGCAGTCGAGGAAGTCGAATCGATCACCGAAATTCGCAAGCGTTTCGTCACGCCTGGCATGAGTCTGGGGGCGCTGTCGCCCGAAGCGCATGAGACGCTGGCCATCGCGATGAACCGCATCGGCGCCAAGGCGGTGAGCGGCGAAGGTGGTGAGGATCGCAAGCGCTTCACACCCTATGAAAATGGCGACAATGCCAATTCGGTGGTCAAGCAGATCGCGTCAGGGCGCTTTGGTGTCACGGCGGAGTATCTCAATGCCTGTGAGGAAATCGAGATCAAGGTGGCGCAGGGTGCCAAGCCCGGCGAAGGGGGGCAACTGCCCGGTTTCAAGGTCACCGACCTGATTGCCCGGCTGCGTCATTCGACCCCCGGCGTGACGCTGATATCGCCGCCGCCGCATCACGATATCTATTCAATCGAGGATCTGGCGCAGCTCATCTATGATCTGAAGCAGATCAATCCGCGCGCACGGGTATGTGTGAAACTGGTCAGCAGCGCTGGCATCGGCACGGTGGCAGCCGGTGTCGCCAAGGCCCATGCCGATGTCATCCTGATCTCGGGCCATGTCGGCGGCACCGCTGCGAGCCCGCAGACCAGTATCAAATATGCCGGCACGCCCTGGGAAATGGGACTTTCCGAAGTCAACCAGGTGCTGACTCTCAACGGCTTGCGCCACCGGGTCAAGCTGCGCACCGATGGTGGGTTGAAGACCGGCCGCGACATCGTCATCGCTGCTATCCTGGGCGCCGAGGAATATGGCATCGGAACGCTGTCGCTGGTCGCCATGGGCTGTATCATGGTGCGCCAGTGCCACAGCAACACCTGTCCGGTGGGTGTTTGCACCCAGGACGACGCGCTGCGCCAGAAATTCGTCGGCACGCCGGAAAAGGTCATCAACCTGATGAGCTTCATCGCCGAGGAAGTACGCGAGATCCTCGCAAGGCTCGGCGTGCGTTCGCTCGACGAAGTCATCGGCCGGACCGAATTGCTGCGCCAGGTCAGCCGCGGCGCCGAGCATCTCGACGATCTCGATCTCAATCCCATTCTCGCCAAAGTTGATGCACCGGATCACATGCGCCGCTTCGGGATCGAAGGGCATCGCAATCCGGTGCCCGACAGCCTTGATGCCGATATGGTCCGCGACGCCGAACAATTGTTCAGCCGTGGCGAAAAGATGCAGCTCACCTATGCCGTCCGCAATACCCACCGCGCCGTCGGCACCCGTCTGTCGGCCGAAATCACGCGCAAGTTCGGCATGACCGGGCTGGCGCCGGGGCATGTTCAGATCCGACTGCGCGGCTCGGCCGGGCAATCGCTTGGGGCTTTCGCCGTGCAGGGTATTCGGCTGGAGGTGTTTGGCGAAGCCAATGACTATGTGGGCAAGGGGCTGTCGGGCGCGACGATCGTGGTGCGCCCGATGGTATCTTCGCCACTGGCGTCGCAGGAAAATGCCATCATCGGCAACACGGTGCTTTATGGGGCCACTGCCGGTCGGCTGTTTGCGGCCGGCCGCGCCGGGGAACGCTATGCCGTGCGCAATTCGGGCGCGATCGGCGTTGTCGAAGGCTGTGGCGCCAATGGCTGCGAATATATGACCGGCGGTGTCGCGGTCATCTTGGGCCGCACCGGGGACAATTTTGCTGCCGGGATGAGCGGTGGCATGGCCTTTGTTTATGATGCGACGGGTGATTTCCCGCTGCGGGTCAATGGCGAATCGGTTGTGATCAACCGGCTGGCGAGCGCGCATTGGGAAGCGGTGGTGCATGACTTGATCAGCGAACATGCGCGCGAGACCGGCTCGAAATGGTCGGCCGGGCTGATTGCGGAATGGGATCGCACTCGGATCCGCCTCTGGCAGGTCTGCCCGCGCGAGATGCTCAGCCGGCTGGCCTACCCACTTGACGACAATATCGTGCTGGTTGCTGCCGAATAAGGCTTTCGGCGCGCTGTATTGTATTTACCATACACCGTGTTGAAAGCCGGCGGCGGTTGACCTATGTTTGTCAGGCTCAGCAACAGGATGCCACCATGGCCGACAACAGGCAGGACCCGCTCATCGAAAGCTTGATGGCGCTCGCCGTCAGCGCTGCACCGCTAATCAAGCGCGCCCGTGAGTCGGGGATGTTCAAGGCCGGCAGCCGCGAAGAAGCAGCATCGGAAACCGTTGTCGAAGCCACGGCCGTCGAACCGGAGGTGACAAAAGCGGACGCCGCCGCCGAGAAAACCGCATGGCAGGACATCGTCGTCAGCCAGGCGATGAAGATCGCAGCGCTCGAAACCGAAATTGCGCGCTTGCAGGCGCAGGTCGCCAAGACCAGGGCGCGGAAGTAGCCCGGCTCGGGCCAGCGGTAAGACTGCCGGGCCCCGGGCAAATCCGCTCAGGGTTTTTTGTAAAGCACCTCGCCGCGACGCGATACGAACAGCTTTTCAAAGCTGACGGGATCGAAATAGGCTTCGACGCGGTCGCCCTGCGGCGTCGTGCCATAAACTTCATAGCAACCGCCATCGAGTTTGGCCTTGCGTACCTGCCAGCCCTGCTTCGTCAGATCCGTCGTCAGGGCGTCGATGCTCTTGCGTTGCTCGGGCGTGGCGGCGCAGGTCATCTTGCCGGTGCCGAATGCCGGCGCTGCTATCGCTAGCAACAGGAAGGTGAATGTGAATCGGGCGGTCATATCGAGGTCTTTCTTGAGGTCGATCGGGGGATTAAACGCGCAAGTTCGAGAATGAGCAATATGGCAGCGAGCGCTACTGCATGGGCCATGCCGTCATGCACGAGCGCGCCATGAATCAGCGCCAGCAGCGCTGCTGGATAGGCCAGCCGCTGCAGGCGTTTCCAGCCCTGGCCAAGCCGGCGCATAGCCGCATCGTTGCTGGTTACAGCAAGCGGCAACATCAGCGCCAGCGCTGCCCAGCCGGTCCAGATGCCCGGCGTGGTGATTTCGTTCAGCATCAAGGACAGCGCCCCCATTGCCGCGACATACAGTCCGAGATGGACAAGCCCGGTGGCAAAGGCGGCCAGCCCGATTGCCCGGCGCTGCTGTCGCAGCCAGCCCAGTTGGGGGAACCAGCGCAACAGCGGTGTGATCGAAAGCGCGGCAACGAGCAGGCGTACCGCCCATTCACCGCTTTCCTGGGTCAACTGATCCAAATCGGCATCGGGATGGCGCAATGCTGCAAGCTGCGTGACAGCCGGGATGGCGATCAGCAGCCAGAACCATGCAGCGGAGCAACGTGTCATCATCTGGCTTTTCTCATTTGTTGCGACTAATTTGCAATAAATATTTCTGGACTTTTGGCGCGGCAGGCCAGAAGCGTAGGACATGTCTACCGAGCCTGACATAATGACCATCTGTCGACGCCATATGGGCGTTTGGCACGGTAATTACCGGCATTTTGACCCCGGCGGCGCCGAGATCGACGCCCATGCCAGCGAGATCATCAATGCCTTTCCCGCCGATGGTCCCTATGCCTATGTGCAAACCAGCCGCTTTTTGTGGCCCGATGGCCGGCGCGAGGAACATGTCTTTCCGGGCGTATTGCGCGACAATCGCCTGCATTGGGCGACCGAACGGCTGCGCGGCACCGCCTTCGTCAACGCCGATGCGCCCGATGCGTTATTCCTGCGCTTTGAACGCGTTGATCTTCCTGGCATTTCAATTCTTGAAATGATCGAGATCGACGCCGCTGCGGGGGAGCGCATGCGCAGTTGGCAATGGCGCGCCGATGGCCGTCTTGTCCGCCGTACCTTGGTGGATGAACGCCGTATCACGCGCGATACTGCGGCCGGTACAGCGCACGCTTCGGCATAATGCACTATTGTGCCGCAGGTCCCTTCCCCCGCGCGCAGTTTGCGGTAAAGACTTACGGCCAAAATGTGGCGCCTTTACCAATACCCTTTGTGCCCGTTCAGCCGGAAGGTTCGCTTTGCCGCAGCGGTGAAGGGTATTCCGCTCGAGCTGGTGCGCGAATATCCGTGGGAACGCCGCGACAGCTTTGCCGCGCTCAATCCGGCGGGGCAGACCCCAGTGATCGAGAATGGCCATCTCGTGCTCACCGACAGCGCTGCCATCTGCGAATATTTCGAAGAAACCGTTGAACGCACCCCGCTGCTCGGCGCCGGGCCCGAAGAACGCGCCGAAGCGCGGCGATTGGCGGCGTGGTTCGACCAGAAATTTTATGCCGAAGTCACGGCGCCGCTGCTCGGCGAGCGCATGTATAAGCGGATGATTGCCCGCGAGGCGCCAGATGCCGGCGCCGTCCGCAACGCCACGCGCAATGCCCAGGCGCATCTCGATTATGTCGATTTTCTGCTTGATCGTCGCCGCTGGCTTGCTGGCCCTGCCTTCGGGCTCGCCGATATTGCCGCAGTGGCGCAGATTTCGGTCGCCGATTATCTTGGCGGCATCGAATGGGATGGTCATGATGCTGCGCGCACCTGGTATTCGGCCTTGAAATCGCGGCCGACCTTCCGCCCGATGCTGGGCGACCGCATGGAGGGCCTGCCACCGCCGCTGCATTACGACAAGCTGGATTTCTAGCGGCCTACCCCTTCTGGGCGGTGCTAACCGCCGAACACGCCGCGCGCCTGGCCGGCAAGGTGCGCCAACATCGCCAACGTCACCGCGCCGCCGCTGCGTGCGCGCGCCACGTCGCCGGCAAGGCGGCTGACCGGGCCGTTGTTGCCGGCAAGCCACGCCGCCATCGTATCGCCGGGGTCGCCAGCGCCCCCGGCGATACGATGCAGCATGTCGAGCCGCAGCGCCTCGAAATCGCGCACCAGCCTCGCCTTGAGCAGCCGCTCCCACGGATCGACCGGTTCGAGCCCGATGGCGGCGCCCTTTGCCCAATCGAGCCCGGTGACTTCGCCCAGCGCTGTATAGGCCGCGGCGGTGGCAGCTTCATCAGCACCGATATCGCGTGCCAACAGGCTAACCCCAACAGCGCCGTCGAGCGCTTCGATGCGCACCAGCGATGTAATGATTGCATCCGGTGCTCCCGACGCCACCAGCCCGGCGCGGTAGCAATTCAGCTGAGCGCGCGGTTCGGGGCGCAGCACTGTATCGAGGCTGACTGCGAGCCGGTCGATGCCCGGGCGTAGCTGCGCGACGATGGTGGCAGGCGACTGACCGGGCGCGCAACGGATGATGTCGGCCATCTGGGTGCGTAGCGCGGCAATGGCAACGACATGCAGGTCGAGCTGTGCCGGGCCGGCAATCGCGGCGTTGTCGATGGCCGTCCACAGGCCGCGGAAATCGAACAGGTCACGCGCCGCCACAAAGGCCGCTGCGACAGCATCGAGTCCGACACCCATCTCCTCGGCGAGTTCGAAAGCCAGCCCCAAGCCGCCACGATTGACCAGTTCGTTGGTCAGCTTGGTGGCGATCAGCTCGCGGCGCAGGCGATGGCTATCGATGGCGGCGGCAAAACGCGCCTGCATTGCCGCCGGGAAGGCAGCGTGCAGATCGGGGAGCAGCAGTGCATCGTCGACCAGCGACGACTGCGCCAGCCCATCATAGATTGCCATCTTGGTATAGGCCATGACGACGGCGAGTTCAGGCCGTTCGAGGGCGCCACCGACCCGCGCGCGCTGGGTCAGTACATCATCGCCTGGCAGGCCCTCGACCTTGCGGTCGAGCCCGGCGGCACTGGCTTCTAGTGCCTGGATCAGGCGGACATGCCCCGACAGGCCAGCGGCACCGCTGCGCTCGGCAATCGACAGCGCTTGTGTCTGCATTATGTTGTCCTGCAGGACCAGCGCCGCGACATCGTCGGTCATCGCCACCAACAACGCGTCGCGGTCGACCTGTGCCAGCCGCCCGGCGGTGACTTCACCATTGAGCGCGATCTTGATGTTGACCTCATTGTCCGAACAATCGACTCCGGCGCTGTTGTCGATGAAGTCGGTGTTGATGCGCCCGCCGGCGCCGCTGAATTCGATGCGCCCGGCCTGGGTGACACCCAGATTTGCGCCTTCACCGACAACTCGTGCGCCGATTTCGGCACCATTGATGCGGTGCGCGTCATTGGCGCGATCGCCGGCATCGGGATGGCTTTCGCTCGCTGCCTTCACATAAGTGCCGATGCCACCGAACCACAAAAGGTCGGTTTTCATCTTGAGGATGGCAGTGATCAGTTCGGAGGGCGACAGGCTTTCCGCCGTCACGCCCAGCATGGCCCGCACCTGCGGGCTGAGCGGTACCGCCTTGAGGCTGCGCGCGAACACGCCGCCGCCGGCCGAAATGTGATCCCGATCATAATCATCCCAAGAAGATCGCGGCAGAGTGAACATGCGCTGGCGCTCGGCAAAGCTGCGCGCCGGGTCGGGATCGGGATCGAAGAAGAAATGGCGATGATCGAAAGCTGCCACGAGTTTGATCACCGGGCTGAGCAGCATGCCATTGCCGAAAACGTCGCCCGACATGTCGCCGACGCCCGCCACCCTTATGCTTTGGGTCTGCACGTCGAGGCCAAGTTCGCGGAAGTGTCGTTGGACGGAAATCCAGGCGCCGCGCGCTGTGATAGCCATAGCCTTGTGGTCATAGCCGTTGCGGCCACCGCTGGCGAAGGCATCGCCCAGCCAGAAACCATGCGCCTCGGCAATGGCGTTTGCCGTGTCGGAAAATGTCGCGGTGCCCTTGTCGGCAGCAACGACCAGATAGGGGTCGGGCGCATCATGGCAGGTTACCCCGGCGGGCGGTATGTTGCTGCCGTCGGCGGCCAGATTGTCGGTGACCGACAGCAGCGCCCGAATGAAAATGCGATAGGATTCAGTGCCCTCGGCGAGCCAGGCATCGCGATTGGCCGGCGTCGGTAGTTGTTTGGGGAAAAAGCCGCCCTTGGCGCCGGTCGGCACGATGACCGTGTTCTTGACCTTCTGCGCCTTGACCAGCCCGAGCACTTCGGTACGGAAATCGTCTCGCCGGTCGGACCAGCGCAGGCCGCCGCGCGCGATCGGCCCGCCGCGCAGGTGGATGCCTTCGACGCGGGGTGAATAGACCCAGATCTCGCGATAAGGCACCGGCGGCTGCAGGTTTGGCACGGCATGGCTGTCGAGTTTGCAGGCCAGCGCCTCGGGACCGCCCGGCACAAAGGCATTGGTGCGCAGCGTTGCCAGCATCACCGCGCGATACAGCCGCAGGATGCGGTCGTCATCGATCGAGCCTACAGCGGCGAGTGCAGCTTCGATCTCGGCCAGTAACCGCTCCTGCGCCAGCGCGCGATCAGCAAAACCGGGTGCAAAGCGCGTTTCGAACAACCGCACCAGATCACGCGCGATATGCGGGTAACGGCGCAGCGCATCGACGACGGTCATCAGCCCATATGTGACGCCGGTCTGGCGCATGTAGCGGAAATAGGCGCGCAGCCAGCCGGCGGCCTCCGCCTCCAATTGGCAGGCGATGGTCAGCGCGTTGAAGCCATCATTCTCCTGAGCGCCCATCAGCACGTTGGTTAGTGCTGGTTCGACGCGGCCGCGCA
>JBMOFG010000051.1:0-9483 GCA_049314415.1 Polymorphobacter sp. | reverse complement strand
GCCGCCGCACCAACCAATCCGAGCATTCTGCCGACTGAAATGTCGATGCCGCCGCCAAGCGCACCTATCTGCTCGCTGCCGGCGTGGCGCTATCGGCGACGCTGGCGGTCGGCGACGGTGCCAACGACATTCCGATGCTGCAGGCCGCCGGGCTCGGCATTGCCTATCACGCCAAACCGAAAGCTTCAGCGGCGGCCGACGCGGCGGTCCGCCATGGCGATTTGACGGTGTTGCTGCGCGCGCAGGGGTACAAGCGCGGAGAATGGATGGCCTAGGGCCGTATCTTCTCCGACACCCAAAACCACAAAGCCAGCACCGCCACCAGCCCGGCGAGCGCCGCCAGTTGCGCACCCGTTGCTTGCGCCGTTACCCATAGCATGATGCCGATCACCAGCGGTACCGCCAGCGGCAGCCCGGGCAGCGCCGATACCGCCCCACCCATCGCGACTCCGCGCCGCCGCAGTTGCAACGCCGCCAGCGCCGCGCCGATGAACAGCAGCACCAGCACCAGTGTCGATACCGTCGCCAGCAGCGCGAACGACCCGCCCACCGCCAGCGCCGCCGCGATCACCAGATGCACGCCGATCGCCCGCGCCGGCACGGCATGGCGGGGATCGATCACCCCCAGCGCCGCCGGCAACCGGCCGTCGCGCGCCATGGCGAACACCAGCCGCGGCGTGTTGAGCGCGTCCGATGCCGTCCAGCCGAGCATTGAGAGCAGCGCGCCGGCGAGCATCAGCGCGCGCAACCCCGGCGACACCCGCCCCAGCGCATCGGCGAGCGGTGTGGCAGACCCCGCCAGCGCCGGTCCCAAGATCCCCTGTGCCACCAGCTGCGCGCCGACGAACACCGTGGTGATCGCTACCAGCCCCAACACCAGCGCGCGCGGCAGGGTGCGCGCCGGATTGCGAATTTCGCCACCCGTCAGCATCGCGCCATGAACGCCTGCGAACAGAAACACCGCGAGCAGCGCCGCATCGCCGAGCCCGGTGGCCGGCAGCGCCGGCAGCGGCAGATTGGCCGAGTCGACGAAGAATACGCCGACAACAAGAAAGATCGCCAGCGGCACCAGCTTGAGCGTCGCCGCCAGCCCGACGAGCCGGGTCGCGACGGCGACCCCGCGCAGGTTGAAGGCAAACAGCAGCGATACCCAGCCGATGATCAGCGCGGCACGGACCGGCGGGTTGGCCAGCGCCGGCACGAACGCCGCCGCGGTATCGGCGGTCGCCGCCAGTATCGCGCCCGCCGCCAGCACATTGGCGAGATAGGTGAAGATACCGGTGAGGAATGCCGGAAAGCGCCCGAAGGCAACCTCGGTAAACCCCGCCTGGCCGCCGCTCGTCGGCACCCGCGACGTCGCCTCGGCATAGCAGATGGTCAGCGCCGCATTGGCGATGGCGGCAATCAGGAACGCCGCCGGCGCCCAGGCCCCCGCCGCCTTGGCGGTCAACGCCGGCATGACGAAGATGCTCGCCCCGACGGTATAGTTGACCATGTTGGCTGCCAGCCCCAACGGCCCGATGCCCCGCACCAGCCCCCGGTCGCGCGGATTGACTTCAAGGGTGGCGGGCGCTGTCATGCCGGCAACTTCGGGCAGCGGGAGGGGAAGCGCAAGCGGGTCAGTAAATCAGGCTCAAACAGGTCAGCCCCGCTTCCGCCTTGGCAAATTCCGAAATATTGAGAAACTCGACCGCAAACCCCGCCGCGGCAATCCGCGCCAGCGTCCGCTCGCCGGTGGCGTGAAACACAGTATTGCCGACCGTCAGACTGTTGCCGGCAAACGGCTCCCCGGGCGCGCTGGCAATATGGCGCCGCCCGAAGATCGCCGGGTCGATCCAGTCGGTATTGACCAGCACCAGATCATCGGCGAGCGCCGACACGGCCGTCTTCAGATGCAGCGCTTTTGCCAGCGGCACACCTGTGACGCGCCAGCCATGCGCCGCGACGCCGCCGGCCACCTGGCGCACTGCCTCGGCATTGCTGCGCTGCGTCAGCCCGATAAAAATGTCGCGCCCGACGACCATGACATCGCCGCCATCGATAGTGGCAGGCTCCGTGATGACCAGTTGCGGCCGGTCCACCGGCAGATGCGGCACAATCGCTTCGATCTCCCCGCGCCGCGACGCCGCCCCCGGCCGGGTCACGATGGTCAGCTCGGGCAGGATGACCGCAGTATCCTCGACAAAGCAGCAGTCGGGATGGTCAGGCAGCACCGGCAGCAGCGTTACCTGCGCGCCGGCCCGGGTCAGCGCGGCGCGATACGCTTCATGCTGCGCGAGCGCCCGAGCCGTGTCCACCTCCAACCGGTCGATATGGGTCAGTTCCGCGCGCTCGAGCGGGCCGGGCAGGCGGGTGAGGGCGTGAATCATGTGGCTGAGGCCAGCGCCGCCTTCAGTCTTTCATTGACCACCCCCGGGTTGGCCTTGCCGGCCATCGCCTTCATCGTCTGGCCGACGAAAAAGCCGAACAGCGCTTCCTTGCCGGCGCGATACTGTTCGACCTTGTCGGCATTGGCGGCGATGATCGTGGCGATGGCGCCATCGATGGCGCCGGTGTCGCTGACCTGTTCCAGCCCACGTGCCGCCACGATCGCCGCCGGGTCATCGCCGATTTCGACCATGGCTTCGAGTACTTGCTTGCCGATCGAATTGGAAATCTTGCCCGACGCAATCAATCCCAGCAGCGCCGCAGCGCGGTCCGGGGTGACTGGGCTTGCCTCGATACCGACGCCAAGCTTCTTGAGCACGCCGAACAGTTCCGATGTTACCCAGTTTGCCGCCGCCGTTGCCAGCGCCGGGCCGGTGCCGTCGAGCACCGCTTCGAAAAAGCGCGCGGTTTCGACATCGGCGGTCAGGACCACTGCGTTATACGCCGAAATGCCGAGCGTCTCGGTGTAGCGCGCGCGCTTGGCGACGGGCAATTCGGGCAGGCTGGCGAGGCAATCTGCTACGAACGCATCGTCGAATTCGACCGGCAACAAGTCGGGATCGGGGAAATAGCGATAGTCGTGCGCATCTTCCTTCGACCGCATGCTGCGCGTCGTGCCGCTGTTTGGGTCGAACAGCCGGGTTTCCTGCACCACGCTGCCGCCGGTTTCGATAAGCTCGACTTGGCGCTTTGCCTCGACCTCTACCGCTTGCATGATGAAGCGGACGGAATTGACGTTCTTGGTTTCGGTGCGGGTGCCAAGCCTTCGCCGGGCCGGCGTACCGACACGTTGACATCGGCGCGCATCGATCCTTCATCCATGTTGCCGTCGCAACTGCCGACATAGCGCAACAACTGGCGCAGCGCCGCGACATAGGCGCCAGCTTCGGCCGGGCTGCGGATGTCTGGTTTCGACACGATCTCCATCAACGCGCAACCTGAACGGTTGAGATCGACGAACGACTGGGTGGGGTGCAGATCATGCACCGATTTGCCGGCGTCCTGTTCGAGATGGATGCGCTCGATCCCGACCGTACTGCGCTCGCCCGCTTCGGTTTCCACCTCAAGCGCGCCTTCGCCGACGATCGGGTGATACAGCTGGCTGATCTGGTAACCCTGCGGCAGATCGGCATAGAAATAATTCTTGCGGTCGAAGCGCGACCATTTGTGGATCTGTGCGCCCAAGGCGAGGCCCGTCCGCACCGCCTGCCGCACGCATTCGCCATTGAGCACCGGCAGCATTCCCGGCATCGCGGCATCGACAAGGCTGACCTGCGAATTGGGCTCCGCTCCAAACGCCGTGGCGGCGCCTGAGAACAGCTTGGACTGCGCCGTCACCTGGGCGTGTACCTCCAGCCCGACAACGATCTCCCAATCGCCAGTCGTGCCCTTGATGCGAAAGCTGCTGTGGCTGCCATTGTCGAAATAAGTCATCGTGCTGCTTTGCGGCGTTATGGCGGTTTTTTCAAGTCACGGTGCAGCGCAGTGTGCAGCCTGCCGCTGTGCGGGCGCCATCGCATCAGCCTCGGCGGCGAACACTGGCTAACATGCCGAGCGCCAGCGTTGACAATGGCAAGACTCCGCCGGAATACAGCGCTGGCAGGTTGATGACGAACAGGGGCGTCAGACAGATGCCGCAGGCGGTTTTGCCGCCGACATGCCCAGTCAGGGCCGCGCCGTGAACCCGGCGGCGCGTTCGATCGCCAGACCGGCATCGAGCACACCGGCTTCGTCGAGCGGCCGGCCGATGATCTGCAACCCCAGCGGCAGGCCTGTTTCAGACAATCCCGCGGGCACCGACATAGCCGGCAGGCCGGCGAGCGACGACGGCACGGTGAAGACGTCATTCAAGTACATCGCCAGTGGATCGGCCTTGTCGCCAAAGGCAAAGGCCGGGCTGGGTGCCGTCGGGGTCAGCAACAGGTCACAAACCGCCCAGGCTTTCTCGAAATCCTGCGCGATGAGCGTCCGCACCTTTTGCGCCTGCGTATAATAAGCGTCGTAATAGCCCGCCGACAGCACATAGGTGCCGATCATGATGCGGCGCTTCACTTCCGTGCCGAATCCGGCGGCGCGGGTGGCGCTGTACATGTCGGCAAGGTTGCCGCCCGGCGGCGTGACGCGCCGGCCATAGCGCACGCCGTCATAGCGCGCGAGGTTCGACGACGCTTCGGCGGGCGCGATGATGTAATAGGCCGGCAGCGCATAGCGCGTGTGCGGCAGCGACACATCGACGATAGTGGCGCCGGCCGCCTTCATCCAGGCGATCCCCTGGTCCCAAAGCGCCGCGATCTCGGCGTCCATGCCGTCGAGACGATATTCCTTAGGGATGCCAATGCGCTTGCCGCGCAGATCGCCGCTCAGGCCCGCGGCGAAATCCGGCACCGCAAGATTGAGCGAGGTCGAATCCTTCGGATCGTATCCGCACATCGACGTCAGCAGCAGCGCGCAGTCCTCGACCGTCCGCGCCATCGGCCCGGCCTGATCGAGCGACGAGGCAAAGGCGACAACGCCCCAGCGCGAGCAGCGGCCGTAGGTCGGCTTGATGCCCGAAATGCCGACGAACGCCGCCGGCTGGCGGATCGAGCCGCCCGTGTCGGTGCCCGTCGCGCCCGCCGCAATGCGCGCGGCGACCGCCGCTGCCGAGCCGCCTGACGAGCCGCCGGGGACGAGCTCGCGGTTGGAGGCCGTTCCGTCAGAATTTCGCGCCTTCCAAGGCGAGATCACCCTGCCATAGGCGCTCGTCTCGTTCGACGAGCCCATGGCGAATTCGTCCATGTTCAGCTTGCCGAGCATCACCGCGCCATCGGCGAGCAGCTTGCCGGAGACAGTCGATTCATACTGCGGGATAAAGCCTTCGAGGATCTTTGACCCCGCTGTCGTCTGGACGCCTTCGGTGCAGAACAGGTCCTTGATGCCCAGCGGAATGCCGGCGAGCGGCGGGGCTTCGGCAGTGGCCAGCGCCCGGTCGGCGGCTGCCGCCTGCTTGCGGGCGATCTCCGGCGTTTCGACGACATAGGCATTCAGATCGCGCGCCGCGGCCATGGCGGTCAGATGCGCTTCGGTCAGCTCGACAGCGCTGAAGTCGCGCTTGGCAAGCCCGGCCTTCATGCCGGCGATGGTCAGGTCGGTCAGAGCGGTCACTATTCGATCACCTTCGGCACGGCAAAAAAGCCGCTGGTGGCATCCGGCGCATTGGCCAGCACTTTGGTCTGCACATTGCCATCGGTGACGACATCGGCACGCCAGGCGAGATGGTTCGGGATTACCGCCGTCATCGGCGCCACCCCTTGCGTGTCAACTTCGCCCAGCTGCTCGATCCAGCCAAGGATCGACGATAGTTCGGCGGCGAGCGGCGCCACATCGGCGTCGGCAATGCCGATCCGCGCCAGGCGCGCGATCTTTCTTACGGTGGCGTCATCAACTGACATGTGGGCCCTTCGGGTTACACTCACCCTGTCGCTAGCACGCCAGCGCGGCTTAGCGAAAGAGGGTGAGGCATCTGACCCGGCATGGGGCTCTGCCGGTGGGTGCGAAGCGCATAACTTTACAATTTTAATATTGACGAGCGCGCAGGTTTTTTGTTCATTTTGTCGCAGGAAGGGGTGGTTTGTCCCCAAAAACAGGGGGATCGGCCATGATCGTCACACGTTCTACGCGCCTGCTTGCCGCCATGTCATCGCTCGTTGTTGTTGGTATCGCTGCGGCACCAGCTGCGGCCGCGCCAACCGGTTTCGGCTCTGCGGCATTCCAGAGTGCGCGCTATTGCCGGACAGAAGGTGGCGGCGGTGGATCGGTGCTAGCCCCCGGGATCAATTGCATGGCCGGATTCAATCCGCGTATCCAGACAGTGCAGACGGGCGGTGATGGCGTCGCCATCAATTCCGCGTTCGACACCATCGTCGGCGGCCGCATCGAATCGCGCGTGCTGTTCGGCGAGCTCGACCTGCCGGTCATCAAGAGCGGCGCCTGGGCCGATGACGATACCCGCATTGCCAGCACCATAGTCACCTATATGGGTTTCAGCTTCGGCGGCGCCGAGGAAACGCCCTATGCGCTCGATGCCGTCATCGACTGGACGAGTTCCGGCGCGCCGCTGGGCCTTGCTGATCGTGCCGCCGACCCGAATGCCCCGGGCGGCGAATATGGGAGCGAAGGTTTAGGCGGTCTTGCGCTCTATCTTTGGGACGCGGCCCATGTGCCGGCCTTCGGCACTTCGCAGTCGATCATCAATTTCCTGCCGGGGACGACTTGCGGCACCGCCGGAGTCCTCGCCCATTCCGGAGTCACCATGGGCACCGCAGCGGCAGGCCCCGGTGCGGTGACCGGCTCGCTCAACACGGCCTGTGGCGGCGGCGGGATCATGCTGCAGCCGGGGCAAAGCTATGTGCTGTTCGCCCAGCTGCAGACCGTCGCCAACCGCAACGGCTTCATGGACGCGACCAACACCATCACCGTCCAGCTGGCCGAGGAACTGGCGCCCGAAGTGCGCGACACGCTGTTCGCAAACATCGTCAGCGCCCGTTCGCTGGTGCCCGAACCCCAAAGCTGGGCGATGCTGATTGCCGGCTTCGGCCTTGTCGGGGCCACCATGCGTGGCCGCCGCGCGGCACTTGCCTGATCGGCGCTGACAACGCCGGCAGGCGCGGTTCGCCAGCTATGGTTAACCAACCGGTTGACGCCTGCCGGTGAGCCGTTAGCGTCGCACCCATGCACCACAGATCACGCGCGCTCCTCGCCCTTTTCGCCCTGATGACGGGCCTGCCGCTCGCGGCCCAGGCGCCGCGCGCGACGCCTGCGCCTGCCAACGACATCACCGGCAATCCCGATCCGCGCACCGTGGCGGAGGGTGATTTCGTCATACAGGGTTTCACCCTCGGTACCGGCGAAAACCTGCCCGAACTTCGCCAGCATTTCCGCACCCTTGGCGCGCCGCGCCGCGATGAAAAGGGCAACATCATCAATGCCGTGCTGGTGCTGCACGGCACCGGCGGCACCGGCGCGCAGTTCCTGGTGCCGCAATTTGCCGATGAACTCTACGGCCCCGGCCAGCCGCTCGACATCCAGAAATATTTCATCATCCTGCCCGATGCCATCGGCCATGGCGGCTCGTCCAAGCCCAGCGACGGCTTGCGCATGAAATTCCCAGCCTATGACTATAAGGACATGGTCCGCGCCCAGCACGAGATGCTGACGAAGCACTTCCGCATCCGCCAGCTGCGCCTCCTCATGGGCACGTCAATGGGCTGCATGATGGGGTTCCAGTTCGGGATCGATTACCCTGGCGCCGCGCGGGCGATCATGCCGCTGGCGTGCAACACGGTGCCGATCGCCGGGCGCAACCGGCTCTGGCGGCAGATGGCGATCGACGCGATCAAGGCTGATCCCGACTGGCAGGGCGGCACTTATTCGGTACCGCCGCTGAACGGCCTCAAGGTTGGCATTGCGCTGCAGGCGATGGCGAGTTCGGCGCCGCTGCGCATGCAGGCGCAATGGCCGACTCGCGCCGCCGCTGATGCCGCCGCGGCGACGCTGATGGCGCAGGGACTGAAGGCCAGCCTCGACGCCAATGACCGCATCTATCAGCTCGATGCATCGCGCAATTACGACCCTTCGCCGCGGCTTGATCGCATCACCGTTCCCGTTACCTGGGTGAACAGTGCCGATGATTTCATCAACCCGCCCGGCCTCGGACTTGCCGAACACGATGCGAAAAAATTGCCCGCCGGAAAGTTCGTGCTGATCCCCGAAACGGCTGAGACGCGAGGCCATTCCACCCATACATGGACAATCTTCTGGCGAGACGAACTGCGCGCCCTGCTTGCCCGCTCGGAAGCGGCGGCGTCATGACAGGCCCGGAGCCGCCCAATCGTATCCCAGTGCTGCCGGCGCTCGCGCTGCTCGCCAGCGCGGTTTTGGTGCTGGCGATGCTGGCGCCGCTCGGCACCGCGCGGCTTCCGGCGGCGGGCCGGCTGTTGTTCTGGGCGGTGCTGGTCTGCGGCGGCGCCTGGCAGTGCCGGCTGTGGTTCCGGCTGGTGCCCCCGCTGGTGCCCGCCAGCCGCGCCGTGCTGCCGGTGCTGTTCGTCGGTGGCGCGGCGCTGCTGGCAGCGCTGCTGCCGCTCGAATATGGCGTGCTCGCGACGCTTTCGGGGTTGAAACCCCGGCTGCCCTGGGACCTGCTGTCGCTCGCCCTGCTGCTATCGGCGAGTGCCATCGTCACCGTGATCACCGTCGTGCGCTGGCTTGCAGTTCGGCGCGATCCGCCCGCCAGGGGTTCCGATCAGGCGGTGTAGAGCACCGCCAGCGGCACCAGCGTGCCCAGCGCCAGCATCACCAGCGCGGCCTGGCGCGTTGCCTTGCTGTTGAGCGCGATGGCGATCCCCAGGAACGACGACAACAGCAGCGCCACCGACATCACCACCATGAAAATCTGCATCGGCAGCTTGTTGACCTGTGGTGGCTTCGGCTTGGCGGCTTCCGGCTGGGCGGTTGGGGCCGGCGCGACCGCAGGCTTGGCAGCTTCGGTGTGTTCGGCCTCGGATGGCTTCGCCTTCGGCAGTTTCGAGTCGCGGTGGATGCTGCCCATCCAGACGATCCAGGCGGGCGGCTCGCTGCCCCAACCCTTTTCTTCCTGCAGGCGGAAGGTCTGCAACGCCCCCGACAGCGCGAACATGATGATCACCGGGGCGAAGAACACCCCCAGATAATAATGGTAGCGCCGCAGCTTCTGCATCGTCTGGGCTTTCAATCTCTGTCTCCTGCGGCGCCGGTGCCGTTGTTATTGCGATAAATTATTGTATTGCCATCATCCGATGGCGAACAGGGTGTAGACGGGTCCGTCCCGCGTTTGTTCGCCGGCCCCGACGACGACCAAGTCGTTCAACCATGCATAACGCACATCGCCGCACTCCAGCTGCGCGGTGATTGCCAATGAGTATTCCGTCGGTGACAGCAAGGCGCCCTTGCCGAAGCGCGCCATTGCTTCGGGTTCGGCCTTGAAGCGCCCTTGATAGGCCAGATAGACCAGAGCATCATCGTCGGTGCGCAGCGTCAGCC
>JBMOFG010000050.1:0-9487 GCA_049314415.1 Polymorphobacter sp. | reverse complement strand
ACGCTGCGTGACAATGTGCTGGCCGAAGTCGACCGGCTCAACGGCCTGTATCAGACCACCCTCGACAGTCACAAGGTGACGACGCTGCACGGTCGCGCCAGCTTCATCGATGCGCATACCGTCGCGGTCGACGGCACGCACTACACCGCGCGCCACATCCTTGTCGCCTCTGGGGCGCGGCCGTTCATTCCCGATATCCCGGGTGCCGAGCTTGGCATCAGCTCGAACGAGGTGTTCCATTTGCCCGCGCTGCCGCGCCGTATCGTCATCGCCGGCGGCGGCTATATCGCCAACGAATTTGCCGGAGTGTTTCATGAATTCGGCGTCGAGGTGACGCTGATCAACCGCAGCGAGACGATCCTGCGCGATTGGGAACCGGCGCTCGCCGAACGGCTGCTCAGCATTTCGATGGCCAAGGGCATTGACTTCAAGTTGAACTGCCGGCTCGACCGACTGGAAAAATCGGGTGACGCCATCACCGTGCACTTCAGCGATGGTAAGTCGATCGAAACCGATGTGTTCCTGTGGGCGGTCGGACGGCGGCCCAATGTCGAAGGGCTGGCGCTCGTCGCCGCCGGGGTTGCATTGGACGGCAGCGGCGCCATCCGCGTCGATGCCGACAGCCAGACCAATGTGGCGCACATCCATGCCGTCGGCGATGTCACCGACCGGGTGCAGCTGACGCCCATCGCCATCCGCGAGGGCCATGCCGTAGCTGACCGGTTGTTCGGTACGCGGCGCTGGCAGGTCGATTACAGTGCCATCCCGAGCGCGGTGTTCTCCAATCCGCCGCTCGGCAGCGTCGGGCTGGGCGAGGCGGCAGCGCGCGAACATTATGGCACGGTCAAGGTCTTCACCTCGGATTTCCGGCCGATGCGCAACGTCCTCGCCGGACGCAACGAGCGCGCGCTGTATAAACTCATCGTCGACGAAGCGAGCGACAAGGTGGTCGGCGCGCACATGATCGGGCCGGATGCGCCGGAGATTTTGCAAGCGGTGGCGATCTGCATCAAGGCCGGGCTGACCAAGGCGCAGTTCGACGACACGGTGGCGTTGCATCCGACGATGAGCGAGGAATTGGTGCTGATGAAGTGACGCGCCGCGCGCGCAGTCAGGCTGCGGGCTGATTGCGCGAGCCGGACGGCGGGTCGCGTCTTTGCCGCGACGCTCTTCCTCCTCCCAGTACGCGAAAATCTTGCGTCCCTCCGCGACCTGCGCCATGGCATTCGCCATCATGACCATCACCTCACCCTGGACTCCGACCAGCTGGCGCGCCCATGAAGCGCGGCAACTGCCCAGCTACCCCGATGCCACGGCGCTCGAATCGGTGGAGCGCGAGCTGCAATCCTATCCGCCGCTGGTCTTTGCCGGCGAAGCGCGCGACCTGACGACGCAACTCGCCGATGTCGAGGCGGGCAAGGCGTTCCTGCTGCAGGGCGGCGATTGCGCCGAAAGCTTTGCCGATTTCCACCCCAACAATATCCGCGACACCTTCCGCGTTCTCCTCCAGATGGCGGTGGTGTTGACCTTCGCCTCAAAGATGCCGGTAGTGAAGGTCGGCCGCATGGCGGGACAGTTCGCCAAGCCGCGCTCGGGCGATTTCGAGGAAGTGGGCGGCGTCTCGCTGCCGAGCTATCGCGGCGACAATGTCAACGACATCGCCTTTACCGCGGCGGCGCGCACCCCCGATCCCGAACGCATGCGCACCGGCTATATGCAATCGGCGGCAACGCTTAACCTGCTGCGTGCCTTTGCCAGCGGCGGTTATGCCAACCTTCACCAGGTCCATAAATGGAACCTCGACTTTACCGGGCGTTCGCTGTGGTCCGACCAGTATAAGGCGCTGGCCGACCGGATCGGCGAAGCGCTGGACTTCATGGCGGCATGCGGGATTTCCCCCGAAACCGTGCCGCAGTTGAAGGGCACCAGCTTCTTTACCAGCCATGAGGCGCTGCTGCTCGGCTATGAGCAGGCGATGACCCGGCAGGATTCGCTGACCGGCGACTGGTACGACACCTCGGCGCATATGTTGTGGATCGGCGACCGCACGCGCTTCGCAGGGAGTGCCCATGTCGAGTTCCTGCGCGGTGTCGGCAATCCGCTCGGCCTCAAATGCGGCCCGACGACCGAGCCCGATGATCTGCTCCGCCTCCTCGACACGCTCAACCCCGGCAATGTGCCCGGGCGGATGACGCTGATCACCCGCTTCGGGCACGACAAGGTCGAGGCGCATCTGCCGCGGCTGATCCGCGCCGTGCAGGAGGAGGGCCGCCGCGTCATCTGGTCGTGCGACCCGATGCACGGCAACACGGTCAAGGCCGCCGGCGGCCTGAAGACCCGGCCGTTCGACCGCATTCTCGCGGAAGTCGAAAGCGTGTTCGCCGTCCACCGCGCCGAAGGCAGCCATGCCGGCGGCATCCATATTGAAATGACGGGGCAGAATGTCACTGAATGCACCGGCGGCGCCATCGCCATTACCGATGAAGGTCTTGCCGATCGCTACCAGACCCAGTGCGATCCGCGGCTCAACGCCAGCCAGAGCCTCGAACTCGCCTTCCTGATCGCCGAAGCGCTGAAGGGTGAGCGCGAGGCCGGCGCGCGCGCCGCCTGACGCACCCCGCCTGTTGCCAGGCGGGCGGGCGTGCTACCCGTTTCGGCCAGAAACGGGAGGACGAGCGATGTTGAAGCGCGTGCTGGCTGGGCTGGGCCTGCTGCTGTCGGTAGTGGCATCGGCGGCACCGACGCCGGATGAGGCGCTGGTCGCCGCCGGGCGCAAACTGTTGTTCGCCGAGCATCCCGCGGCCTTTGCCGCAATGGCGCGCAACGATGGCTTTGGCGGGCCAAGATCGGCGCTGATCGCCAACCGCATGCAGGACCGGGCGCCCGAACTGGTCACCGAAACCCGCGCCAAGATGAGCGTCGAACCCCATGGCAAAGGGCTGTGGTTGATCCGCTTTCCCTACGTAAACGTGGTGCTGCTCGAAACGCGCGACAGCCTGGTGCTGTTCGATACCGGCTATGCCGCGATCGGCCCGGTGCTGCGCGACCTGATCCCGACGCTCAGCGCCAAGCCGCTGAAGACCATCGTCATCACCCATACCCATGTCGACCATGCCTATGGCGCCTTTGCGTTGCTCGCCGACAAGCCGCAGATCATCACCACGGCGCAATTCCCGGCGACGGCCGATGTCGATATCCGGCTGCGCGGCTCGATCGCCAAATACAACAACCAGCCGCTGGGCCTGCAGCCGCACAGCCGCGCCGATTTCACCCTGCCGACGCGGACCTTCGAAGGCCGGCTGGCGCTGACCATCGGCGGCGAGGCCATCGAACTGGTGGCGGCACCCGCCGAAACCGCCGACCAATTATATATCTGGTTGCCCGCCCGGCGGACGCTGGTGACGGCGGATTATTATCAGGGCTTCCTGCCTAATGCCGGCAATGGCAAGCGCATCCAGCGCCATGTCGAGGAATGGAGCGCCGCGCTGCGCGCCATGGCGGCGAAACAAGCTGAATTGTTGCTGCCGATGCACGGCGCGGCGCTGACAGGTGCCGCGACAATCGGCAGCGCGCTGACCCTCCATGCCGATGCGCTGGATTATATCACCGCGCAGGTCGTCGACCGGCTCAATCGCGGCGAACGCAAGGACGCCATCCTCGCCGCGATCGACTGGCCGGCGCGCTTTGCAGCGTCACCGTTGCTGGCGGCGTCCTATGTCCGGCCCGAAGATATCGCCAAGATGGTCGCGCACCGTTGGACCGGCTGGTGGGACGATATTCCGTCGCACCACAATGCCCTGGATTTCGGCGCCGAGGCGCGCGCCGTCGTCGCGCTCGCCGGCGGCGTGGCGGCCATCGACAGCCGGGCCCGCGCCGCGCTGGCGGACGATCCGCGGCTGGCGACCCGCATGGCGGACTGGGCGCTGTATGGCGCGCCCGCCGACCGCCAAGCACTGCGCCTGGCGGTCGATGTCTATATGGCGCGGCTGGCGGCACCCGATACGCCATTGCAGGAGGCGACTATCTATCTGGAAACCGCCGCGCGGGCGCGGGCGGTGCTGGCGCAAATGCCGCCGCGCTGATCGATCGTGCCGCGCGCCGGCAAGCGCCCGGTCAGTAACCGCAGCGCTGGTTGCGCTCGATCGCTGTTCCGGTCACGGCACCCAACCCGGCACCGATTACCGTGCCAAGGCCGCGATCGCGATGGCCGACGACGCCGTTGCCGATAAGCCCGCCGGCAATCGCGCCGATGACCGCGCCGGCACCCGATGAGCGACACGGATCGCGGCCATTGACCGGGACTGCGTAACCTGGCTGCGGATAGGGCTGACCATAGACAACTGGTGCCGCATAGAGCGGCTGGACATACACCGGCTGGGCATAGACTGGTGCCACATAGACGGGTGCTGCATAGGCCTCCTGATAGGCATTGCCATAGGTGACCGTCACGCCGCCGCCATAACCCCCGCCATAATAGGCTGGCGGATAATAAACTGGGGCGCGGTAGGCGGGCCGATAGCGGACTACAGGGCGCGCGTAATAGTCGTTGCCGCGGCCATAGCCGCTGCCATTGTTGCGGTCGTAGCGAACCCGGGGCTTGCCGCGATAACCGTCGCGGTCCCGGCCGCCGCGATAGTAACCATCATCGTCGGTGCCACTGTGGTTCTGGCCATAATCCTGACCGTCCCGGCCATAACCATGATCATCGGCCAGCGCCGGAGCTGCCAGACCAACGGTCAGCGCGGTGGCGAGCAGGAATTTTGACATGAGACAATCCTTTACGGCAGTTATGACAAGACCAGTGCATGGTGCTGCCGCGTCGCTGAACCCATTCTGAATTTGTTTGTCGGGCATTGTTCAGGTGCAAAATGCAATCCGGCAGCGTCTGAACAGGGGAAGATCATGCGTGTCGTTACCGCCTTGCTGATTGCTGCCATGGCGCTCTGCGTCCCGGCCCTGCCCGCCGCCGCCAGCAGCAAACAGCACGCCCAGCGCTATGAATATGAAGGGCGATATTACAAAAGCGTTGCCCAGTGCCGGCAGGCCAAGCGCAAGGCACGGAAGAACGGCGCCATCGTCGGTGCGGCGGTCGCGGGGGTCGGTGCTGTGGTGCTCGGTGCCAATCTGGGTAAAACCGCGCTGATCGCAGGCGGTGGTGCGCTGGTCGGCAACCAGCTCGGCAAGTCGAAAAAGTGCTGAGCTAACCCGAACAGCTCGCGCCGCCGAGGACGCAGAAGCGTGCGCAGTGCGGGTGGTTCAATGCCACCGGCTGCGCCGCCTGCGCCAAGGTCGCGCCCAATTCGAAACGGCCATCATAAGCGAGCAGCGTGCAGGCCAGTACGGCGGGGGCAGCGGCGCCGCGTCGGCGCACGACCATCCGCGACGAGGCACACATCAGGTTGTCCGGGTCGACGCCCAGGATGCCCCAGCATGCCGTGGTGATCTCCGGCACGTCGGCGGCGGCGTCCATTTCGGGAAACAGCACCAGCGGCGGGCAGGCAAGGCCGAGCCCGGCGAACAGCGCGGCATAGCCGGCCCGAGCCATAGCCGCGCTTTCACCGGCGAGCTGGCGGCCGGCAATCGCCAGCCCAAAGCCTTCGCGCGCCAGCCATTGGATACCGTCGATGGCGATGACAAAGCTGCCCGCGCCGCGCTCGGCATCATGGGCGGCGGCGGTGAAGTGATCGAGGCTGACGCGAAAGCTCAGGCCGGAGCGGGAGAGCGCGCGCACTTCGGCTTCGAAGCGCCGCAGCGGCCGCATCGCGTTGGTCAGCACCAGCACCGCAAAGCCGCGGCGCTGCGCCAGCGCGATCATCGCCGGGAAATCGCGGTTCATGAAGGGTTCGCCGCCGGTAAAGCCGATCTCGCGTACCGGCAGGCCGTCGCGGGCGATCTCGTCGAGATAGAGCGTCAGGTCGGCCAGCGTCAGATAGGCCAGCGCATCGTTGGTCGGCGAGCTTTCGATGTAGCAGCCGCGGCAGGCGAGGTTGCACAGCGTCCCGGTGTTGAACCACAGGGTCGTCAGGCCGGTCAGCGCGACGCTCGCCCGCGCTTCGCCTTTGGCGGTGAGGTGCGGGTCGCGGAATTTGGCCGGATCGAGCGGCCTGGCGCTGACAGCAAAGGGCGAAGCGGCGGTGATGGCAATGACTCCCGAAGCCGGCACAATGCTGCCTTTAGAGCAAAATTCCCGCAGCGGCGTAACCCGTTATCGCCTATCCTGATGACAAGCATGAGTGACAGAGGCAGCATCGGTGCATGAATAGCGACATCAACTGCAGCCATTATCATCCCCGTGGCGCCGGTCTTCACCGGGTGGCGAGCGGCGGCTGACGCCATGCGGATATTGGTGACCGGGGCCGCCGGGCTCATCGGCAGCGAATATTGCGCGCGGCTGGCCGGGGCGGGCCATGCGGTGACGGCGCTGGTGCACCGGCGGCATGATCTGACCGACAATGGCGGGCGACCGGTGCCGAGCCGGGCAGAAGGCGATGACCCCGCGCCGGGGGAGATCGTCACGCGCAATGGCGATGTGCGGTTGCCGGGGCTGGGGCTGGCGCGCCCGCCCGCCATCGACCTGCTGGTGCATTCGGCGGCAGTAACGGCGTTCGATTCGGCGGAGGCTGTCTATCGCGCCGTCAATATCGACGGTACGCACCATGCGATCGCGGTGGCGCGAGCGAGTGGCGCCGGGCTGCTCCACGTTTCCACCGCCTATGTCTGCGGCACGACCGATGGCGTCATTGCGCCGGGCTTCACCGGCGCCGCCTTCACCAACGGCTATGAAGCCAGCAAGGCGGCGGGCGAGGCGCTGGTGCGGGAATCGGGGTTGCGCTTCGCCATCGCCCGGCCGTCGGTGGTGGTCGGTGACTGGGCCAATGGCCAGATCTCGCGTTTCGAGAATATCTATATGATCTTCAGGCTGATCGCCGAAGGCCGCATCCGCACCCTGCCGGCAGCGGCGGGTGCGACGCTCGACCTGGTGCCGATCGACCATGTCATTACCGGGCTGCTGCTGCTGACCGAGCGCTTCACCGATCTGGCCGGGCAGACGGTGCATCTGACGGCGCGCACCCCGACGCCGATCCCTGCCATCGGCAGCGCTATGGCCCGCGCCGGTCTCGGCACGCCGGAATGGGTGGCCCCGGCGCAGTTCGACCCGACGCAGCTGCCCGCTGGCGAACGCCGCTGGCACGCCGCGGCCGCTACGCTCTACACCGCCTATCTGCTGCGCGATCCGCGTTTCGTTGCGGACTGCCCGCTGCTGCCGCCCTGCCCGCCGACCGATGCGGCGTGGATGGACCGGCTGATCGCCTTTGCCGTCGCGGCGGGCTTTGTGCGGGTGAAGGCAGCGGCCTGACACGCTTGGCAAGGTGCATTGCTGAATGGCCTCCGGCACCGGGGCCTGCCGCTCCAGCCGCTGGCGGCACTAAGCGCGCATACTACCGCACATCCGGATACAGCTTCCCCAGCGTCTGCAACCGCAACCGCAACCCCCAGCGGATCCCGACTTTCAGATAGACCCAGTTCGCCCGCCATTCGCCCCAGGCGGCGATGCGACGGTCTGATGTCGTGACGGTGCGGCTGAGCAGGCGGGTACGGCCATAGGGGACGATGCGGACGCACAGGTCGGCCTCTTCCATCACCGCAAGCGCTTCATCGAAGCCGCCGATCGCGTCGAAGGCGCTGCGCCGCACGAACATCGCATGATCGCCGAACAACAACCGCCCGCCGCGCACGAACAGCCAGGGGCGGAACAGCGCCGGGGCGTACCAGGTTTTCAGCCAGTTATGCGCCGTCGTCACCCAGCGGGTTTTCTCCGGCCCCGCAAGAATCGCGGTGAAGCCGGCGAGCATCGTGCGCGGATCGGTCATCGTCGCCGAAGCCACCGCCACGCCGTCATCGGGCAGCCAGGTATCGGCGTGGAGGAACAAGATGATCGGCGCGGTCGTCGCGGCGGCGCCGGCGTTGCATTGCCGGCCGCGGCCCTTGGGCGCGGTGAAGACCGGCAGGCCGAGGCTTTGCGCCACCGCGACGCTGTCATCGGTGCTGCCGCCATCGACGCAGAGGATTTCCGCCGGGCGCGGTTCGAGTGCTGCCAGGCAGCGCGCGAGGCGCGGCAGCGCGGCGGCCTCGTTCAGCATGGGCACGACGATCGCGACGTTCACAGGCCGGGCCAGCGCGCGAGATCTTCGGGGGTGTCGAGATCGGACAGGGTTTCGAGGCGCGGCGTGTCCGGCGGCAGGCGGGCGAGCGTTGCCGCCAGCACGGCGTCCGTCCCCCATTCGACGCCGGTGAACAGCTGCGGCATCGGCGCCGACAGCCCGAGCAGCCAATAGCCGCCATCCGCTGCCGGGCCAACGACGGCCGGCATGGTGGCGAGCGCGGCGGCAGCGGCGGTGAGGTGATGCGGCAGCAGCCCTGGGACATCGGCGCCGAGCAGCAGTACTGGCAGCGTTTCGGCGGTGCGGGCGAGCCGCGCGCCCAGATCACCTTCGCCCTGATCGACGACGCTTGCGACCCCCAGCCAGTCGCGGAACTGCGCCGGATCAGCGCCCGTGCTGCGAATTTCCAGCGCCAGCCCGGCGGCGCGCACGGTTGCCACGGTGCGCTCGGTCAACCGCTTGTGAAGATCGGCGGCCCCCTGGGCTCCCAATGCCGGGATAAGCCGGGTCTTGGCCTTGCCGGCTTCTGGCCAGCGGGTGAACAGGCTCACGCGCACGCGCTGTTGTTGTCCTCTGCAACGATGATATGGCCGTTTTCGACGCTGATGCTCGGCGCCGGCGCCAGCCGCAGCGCGCGGCCATCGGCACTGCGCCCGGTCGCGGCATCGAAGCGGTAGCCGTGCCATGGGCAGGTCAGACAGCCATCGCCATCGGGTTCGCCATCGAGCGGTCCGAGCCAGTGCGGGCAGAGGCGGCTGTGCGCCAGCAGCGCGCCATTGTGGCGGATAAGACGGAAACGGCCTTTGCCGAGATTGAAATCGAGCGGCAGCACCAGCGCCGATTCGGGGCCGAGATTGAGCCTGTCGGGCGCGTGTGGCCGCGGTGCGAGCGCGGCTTCGCGTGCTTGCATCATCGCTTCGTCTTCGTCCCACAATCGCTCATAAATGGCGACAAAGCCCTTGCCGATCAGCGCCAGCATGGTGGGATCGCTGACCGGCACATGATATTCGACGCGGACATGGGCTGTGTGCGGCGCGGTTTCGGTGACGGTGACGCGGATTTCGCTGGTTGCGCCGGGGCCGGCTTCGGTGACGACGCGGTAGTGGCTGGTGTCGGGCGCGATGTACAGCTTGAGCGTTTGCGCCGGACCACCGCCGACCGCCGTCAGCCTGACCCGCCAGCCATCGGCATCGCTGTCGACCAGTTCGCAGGTGGAAAAGCTGCTGGCGTGCAAGGCGGGCAGATGTTCCCAATCCAGCACATTCTCGCGGATCCGGGCGCGGCTGGCGACAACATCGCGGACATAGGTGCCCGCATGCGCCAGC
>JBMOFG010000049.1:0-9510 GCA_049314415.1 Polymorphobacter sp. | reverse complement strand
CTGCGGTACGGTCTACCGATTGAAGCCCGGTGAGAAGGTCCCGGCCCACTGATCGCCGGCGGCGTTGATGAACTCGCCCCACACCGCCAACAAGCCGTCTCCGACCGACTACGAGCGTGGTTTCCCTCTACGGGGCAGGGGATACCACCGGCTTGTCGCCGATAGCCATGCGGGTTTGGGACGATCTGGCCGCCTTGAAGGCGGTGCGCAGTCGCGGCTGCGTTGCGAAAAACCCGGATTGCCTGCCGAGAAAATTGTCGCACAACATATTGTTAACCCTTCTGCCCGGGGGAACGTCAGCCGTATTTCTGGCGCCGCGAAACGGCAGGGGTCAAGCGTGCCGGCTGGTAACGCTGCCGTCTTATGACACTATGGTTGCAACTGTGGCTTTCAGGTCACCCAGCCAGGGCTCGTAATGCCGCCACTGGTCGAGCCCTGCAGTGGTCATCGGTTGCCGTACCTGTTCGGAACTGGCGGTGCGCACCGGGCGTTGGTTCCGGTGGAAATCGAGGCATCCGGGTTCAAACGCCAGCCTGCAATGTGCCAGCATGCGCCGCACCTGATGTTCGGTGTCGGTGACCAGCGCTTCATGATCGACGCGCAGCACGCGGCCGGGCAGCACGGTATCGAAATGCCCCATCAGCCGGACATAGTCGGCATAATATTCGCCTAATTCGGCCAGATCATAGGTAAAGCTCTGGCCACGGGCAAAATGCTGTTTCCACGCCGAAAAACACGTCGCCAGCGGGTGCCGCCGCGCATCGATGATAATGGCATTGGGCAGCATCAGGTGAATGAGGCCGGCATAGGCAAAATTATTGGGCATTTTGTCGATGAAGTGCGGCCGCCCGGTCTTGCGCTGGATGCGGGTGCGGTCGAGATAATCCCGCCCCAGCGCCGCTAGTTCGGCCGGCGCGGCGGCGGCGAGCGCATCGAGATAGAGCAGGGGGTCCTGGCCCGGCAGCCGGTCGGACAGGCCGCGCGCGATAGCGGCGACGTCGGGCAGTTCCATCGTGCCTTCGACCTGGCTGTGGCTGGCGAGGATCTGCTCGATCAGCGTCGAGCCGGCGCGCGGCAGCCCGACGACAAAAATCGGATCCGCCGCCGGGTAGCCCTGGCCGTGGCGGGCGGCAAGGAAATCACGGGTAAAAAGGGCTTCGTTGGCCGCGACATGGGCGCGGTTGGCTGCGCCGTCCCAGCGCAACTGGCTGCGGCGCCGGCGGTTGCCGGCGGCATAATGGCCGAAGGAGGCTGCATAGTCCCGGGCATCTTCGAGCGCCTTGCCGAGCGCGAAATCGAGGTGCAGCCGGTCATCGTCGCTGATCGCGGGGGCCGCCAGCGCGGCACGCATCGCGGCAATATCACCCGGCGCGAAGCGATAGGTCTTGAGATTGGCCAGGCTCCACCACGCTTCCCCCAGCGTCGGCGCCTGGGCAACGGCGGTGCGATAGGCGGTGATGCAATCGGCGGCGCGGCCCATGGTCTTCAGCGCATGGCCATGGCTCATATGACCGCGTGGATTGTGCGGGAACTCGGCGAGCAGGTGTTCGTAAAGCGCGATCGCCCCGGCATAATCCCCCAACCGCGCCAGCATCGCTGCCTTCAGGTTGCGATAGCCGGGATGGCCCGGGGTGGCGGCGAGCAGCCGGTCGATCTCGATCAGCGCGTCCTCGCTTTTCGACTGGCGGTGGAGAATAAGCGCATAGTTGAAGCGCGCCGCATCGAAATCCGGCGCCAGCACCAGTGCCCGCGCCAGCAAGCGTTCCGATTCGCGATAGCGTCCCAGCCGGCCGAGCAGTTCGGCCATCATGCGCAGCGCATAGGGATCGGCGGGGTGTTCGGCGATCCAGACGGCCAGCGCCGGCTCGGCCTCGTCGAGCCGGTTCTTGGCCAGCGCATCGGCGGCACGCAACAGGCGCGGGTCACGTGAAGGCGGGGGCATGGTCACGACTGTGTTGATGGCGCGATGTCCGCAGGGTGGCAAGGGGCGCGGATCTGGCTTCCGCCGGCGCGCGGCAGCGCATAGAAGCGGCGGTGAGCGCTCTCTCGCTGGCGGGCGAAGTGGTATTTGGACAGGAGACCCGCACATGACCGACATCATCGGCACCCGCATGGCCGACGACGGCCGCACCGCGCGCCAGATCTTCGATGATGTTATGGCCAATCCGGCGCGGGCGCGTTTCGGTTTCGGCAGCAAGCTGGCGATCGTCAATGTCGATTTCCAGAACGCCTATACCCGCATTGACCGCTACAAGACGGCCTATGAAACCGATCCGCGCCAGATCGAATATACCAACAGCATCAGCGCGCTGGCGCGCACCGCCGGCATGCCGGTGGTATGGAGCCGGGTCGGTTACGCCGACAATGCCAGCGATGCCGGCGTCTGGGGCACCCGCACCGACACACCCGACAGTCTGCAGAACATCAAATATGACAGCGACCGCCACGCCTATGACGCGCGTTGCGACATCCGCCCCGGCGATACGCAATTCACCAAGCGTATGCCCTCGGCATTTTTCGAAACGCCGCTGCAATCGCTGCTCGTCTGGCACCGGGTCGATACGGTGGTGGTGACCGGCGGCAGCACATCGGGCTGTGTGCGCGCCACCGCGGTCGATGCGCTGTCACGGGGCTATCGCGCCATCGTGCCGATCGAAACCACCGCCGACAAGCTGGCCAGCTATCATTGGGCGAACCTGACCGACCTGCAGCTCAAATATGCCGATGTCGTACCGGTCGCCGAGGTCGTCGCCTGGCTTGAAGCACATGCGCCGCACTGACGCTGCCGGTCGGCCGGGGCCGTTCGCCAAGCTGTCGCCTGGCGGACAGCGCAAACAGCCTCTCCCCTTTCGCGGTGGCGCTGTTAAGTTGGAACGCGATGATTTCTGATCCCGGCCTTTACGATGCCAGCCCGCTCGCGCCACCGCTGCGCTGGCCCGGCGGCAAAACCTGTGCGGTGTGGGTCGCCCCCAATCTCGAATATTATGAACTCGATCCGCCGGCGCATCCGCGCCGCAAGAGCTGGACAAAGCCGCACCCCGATGTCGTCGGCTATTCGCATCGCGACCACGCCAACCGCATTGGCCATTGGCGGATGGCGGAGGCGATGTCGCGCCACGGTTTCCCGGGGTCGGTCAGCCTCTCGGTGGCGCTGTGCGATCATATCCCCGAAGTCGTCGCCGATGGCGTGGCGCGCGGCTGGGAATTTTTCAGCCATGGTATCTACAATACCCGCTACGCCTATGACATGGACGAGGCTCAGGAGCGCGCCCTCATCGAGGACAGTATCGCAACGGTGCAGCGCGCCACCGGGCAACGCATCCGCGGCTGGCTCGCCCCGGCACTCACCCATACCGTGCGCACCATGGACCTGATCGCTGAATATGGCCTCGATTACACCTGCGACCTGTACCATGATGATCGCCCGGGCCGGGTTAAGACCGCCGGCGGCGATCTGATTTCGATGCCGTACAGCCTTGAGGTCAATGATCATTATGGCTTTTTCATCTACAACATGAGCCCGCGGGACTATGCCGATGCGCTGATCCGCCAATATGACCGGCTCGCGCGCGAGGGCGAGGTTTCGGGCACCGTCATGTGCATTCCGCTGCACAGCTATCTGATTGGCCAGCCGCATCGCATTGGGCCTTTCGAACGCGTGCTCGAACATATCGTCGCCGATGGCCGGGCGTGGATCACCACGGCGGGTGCGATTGCCGATGCGTACCGGGGGCAGGGCGCGTGAGCCTCGATCCGGCCTATCTCGACTATCCGCAGCGCCGGCACGGCATGGACCATGGCCTGTACCCTTGGTCGAACATCGCCGACCGGCCACCGATCACCTGGCCGGGGGGTAAGCGCATAGCCGTCGCCATCGTCATTTCGTGCGAATTCTTTCCGCTGACACCCGCCGACACACCGTTCCGCGCGCCGGGGCACATGCAGACGGCGTTTCCTGATTACCGGCATTTCACCGCGCGCGATTATGGCTCGCGACTGGGTGTGCCAAGGCTGATCGCGGCGCTCGCCCGGGTCGGCGCGCACGCCAGTTTCGCGATGAACAGCGCCTGGGCAGCGCGTTTTCCCGATCTCGCCCGTCAGATCGTCGCCGCGGGGCATGAAATCATCGCCCATTCGACCGACATGAACGGCACCATCGCCACCGGCCTGCCCGAAGCCGATGAACGCGCGCTGATCGCCGCCAGCCTGGTCGGGCTGGAAACCATCACCGGCGTGCGCCCGACCGGCTGGCTGTCGATCGCGCGCTCGCAAAGCTGGAACACGCCGCGGCTGCTGGCCGAAGCCGGACTGGACTATTGCTGCGACTGGGTGAACGACGAACTACCCTACCGCATGTCGACGGCGGCAGGGCCGATCATCAACCTGCCGCTCAACCATGAACTCAGCGACCGCCAAATCATCGCCACCTGCCAGCAATCGGCGGACAGCTACGCCGAACAATTGCGCGATGCCCATGACTGGCTCGATGGCGAAGTCACTGCCGGCGGCGGCCGCCTGCTGCCGATCCACCTGACCCCCTATATCAGCGCGCTGCCCTATCGCATCGACGCCATCGAAGCGCTGCTGGCCTGGCTGGCGGCGCAACCCGGGGTCTGGTTTGCGCGCGGCGATGAAGTGGTGGCGGCGAGCGGGGTCCAGATAACGCGCTGATGCGCATTCGAAGGCCCTGATGATTGGTGAGGAAGTGCCTCCGGCGGGTACGTTGAGCGCCTCCGGCGGCTGGGGCCGCAGACCCCATACCCCGTTTCATGAGCGTGATGCCGGGTAACGCCCATTGATGTTATTGCCGAAAATCAGATGGTGTTTGGCCCCCGCGGCCCCAACCGCCGGAGGCATGACATTACGCCCGGGGATGCGCGTTCCGATAGGCATCGAGCAACTGCGCTGCATCGACGGCGGTATAGATCTGCGTTGATGACAGGCTGGCGTGGCCGAGCAGTTCCTGGATGGAACGCAGGTCGGCACCGCGTGCCAGCAGGTGGGTAGCAAAGCTGTGGCGGAGCGCATGCGGTGTTGCCGTGTCGGGCAGGCCCAGCGCCGGGCGGGCGGCGCGGATGGCGCTGCGCACGATGCCGGCATCCAATGACCCGCCGCGCACACCGCGAAACAGCGCTGCGTTGCGGGTGGGCGCAAAGGGCGTGAGCGCCACATAGGCCATGATCGCTTCGGCCACGACCGGCAGCAGCGGCATGGCGCGGGTCTTGTTGCGTTTGCAGGTGACGATGATGGTATCGCCCAGCGGCAGTATCGCGCCGGTCAGCGCCAGCGCCTCGCCGATGCGCAGGCCGGCGCCATAAAGCAGCAGCAGCACGGCGGTATCGCGCGCCGCCGTCCATGGGCTGCGGGCGTCGTCACCGACAGCAGCGATCAGATCACCGGCATCGGCGGGGGAGACCGGGCGCGGGACACGGCGCGGTAGCTTGGGCGATCTCAGCCCGGTGATGCCGTCCGCCGCCAGCCCCTGCGTGCGCCGCGCCCAGGCGAAGAAGGTCCGCAGCGCCGACACGTCGCGCGCCACCGAAACGTTGGCGAGGCCGTCGCGCCGCCGCCAGGCGAGAAAGGCGCGAAAATCCGCCGGTGCCAGCGCCGCCAGTTGCGCCGCCCCGACCGGACCGCCGACATGGCCGCGCAGGAAATCCCCGAACTGGTCGAGCGTCGCGCGATAGGCGCGCAGTGTGTGCGGTGACAGCCGGCGGGCATTACCCAGCGAAGCGAGCCAGGTGCTGGTAAGCGCCTCCAACGTCCCGTCCTGCTTCCGCTTCAGAGGATGCTTTGTCCGGTGCTGGCCCAATCGGCGAGAAACGCCGCCAGCCCCTTGTCGGTGAGCGGATGATTGGCCAACGCGCGGATCACGGCCGGTGGCATGGTGGCGACATCGGCGCCTAGCTTGGCGGCCTGCAGCACATGTACCGGGTGGCGGACGCTGGCGACAAGGATTTCAGTTTCGAAATCATAATTGTCATAGATCATCTTGATGTCTTCGATGAGCTGCATGCCATCATAACCGACATCATCGAGGCGGCCGACGAACGGCGAGATGAAGGTCGCGCCGGCCTTGGCGGCGAGCAACGCCTGATTGGCCGAAAAACACAGCGTGACATTGGTCATCACGCCTTCGTCCGACAGCGCCTTGCACGCGGTCAGCCCGTCGATGGTCAGCGGCAGCTTGATGCAGATATTGCGCCCGAGTTTCTTAAGCACTTCGGCTTCGCGCAGCATATCGGCGGTGCTGGTGGCGACGACTTCGGCGGAGACTGGTCCGCTGGTCAAGGCACAGATTTCCTTGATAACATCGAGGAAGTTGCGCCCTGACTTGGCGATTAGCGACGGATTGGTGGTGACGCCGTCAAGCAGCCCCGTCGCCGCGAGCGCGGCAATTTCGGCGGTATCGGCGGTATCGGCAAAGAATTTCATGGGAAAAGGTTCCTGTGGGTGTCGTGGCGAGTTTAGCCGGAAGCCGTCCGGGAAGGAAGTCACCTCCCCTCCTCCCCCCGTTACTGCCAGCGGGCGGGTAGTGGGCCGCTGTTCAGGCCGAGCGCAGCACCCAGTCGTAATCGAGCGGGGTGACAATTGCGTTGTAGCGTTCGGCCTCCACCCGTTTCAGCGTCGCGTACATTTCGGCGCCGCGGCCGCCCCAATAATCGGCCAGCAGGCGCGACCCTTCGAACAGCGCCAGCGCATGCGCCCAATCGGTCGGCAAGCGTTCGCCGGTGGCATAGCCGTCGCCGGTCACCATCGGCCCGGGGTCGATGCCATGGGTGAGGCCATGATGGATGCCGGCAAGCACTGCGGCGACTGCCAGATAGGGGTTGGCATCGGCACCCGAAAGCCGGTGTTCGAGGTGCCGGCCGGAGGCCGGGCCCGCAGGAATCCGAAGCGGCACGGTGCGGTTGTTGACACCCCAGCCGGCGCGCACCGGAGCGTAGCTGTTGGGCCGGAAGCGGCGATAGCTGTTGGCATTGGGGGCGAAGACCGCAATGCTGGCGGGCATCAGTTGCGCGGCGCCGCCGATCGCGTGGTGCAAGCGGTCGTTGCCCGCCGGGTCATTGCTGGCAAAGATGTTGCGGCCGCGATCATCGGCCACCGAGACATGAATATGCAGGCCCGACCCCGACAGATCGGCAAAGGGCTTGGCCATGAAGGTGGCGCAGCGGCCAAGGCCATCGGCAACTCCCTTGGCAGCGCGCTTGAACCGGACCGCATCATCGGCAGCGGCGAGCGCGTCGGGCTTGTGAGCCAAGGTGATTTCATATTGGCCAGCGGCATATTCGCCGATCGCGGCGCCGGTCGGCAGGCCCAGCGCATCGCACGCCGCCCACAGGTCGCGCAGATAGGCGCCGTCGAAATCGGCCGAATCGAGCCCATAGACCTGGCGGTGGCGGTGGCGGGGCGTCCGGCCATCGGCGCCGGCGGTGAGCGCGATGCCGCCATCGGGCGTGCGCCGCGCATCGACGAGGTAGAATTCCAGCTCGCACGCCACCACCGGCGTCAGACCATCGGCGGTGAAACGATCGACGACATTGGCGAGGATGCGGCGCGGATCGAGATCGCACGGCCGGCCATCAAGCTCGTGCATTGCCAGCATGACTTCGGCCGAATCGCCGCCCAGCCAGCGCGCCGGCGCCAGCGTGCCCGGCACCGGCCAGCCGATGCGATCGGCATCGCCGTCTTCCCAGACCATGCCCGATTCCTCAACATCGAGCCCGGTGATGTCGACGACGAGGATCGAGCCGGGCAAAAAACGCCCTTGTTCGAAGGCGTCGCGGAATTCATGGGCGCGCAGTCGCTTGCCGCGCGGCACCCCGGCGAGATTGGTATACCAGACATCGAGAAATTCGATTCCGGGATGACGCGCAAGAAAGCCCGCAAGCTCGGCCGGATCGGCAACGGTGGCGGGGCGGAGCATCAACAGCGATTAGCGCGAACCGGGCCGAATAGTCCAGTTGCATGGCCTGACGCCCTTCCCGCACGGCGGCGCGGGATCGGCACCGTCAGCGCCGGATGTAGCGGATGATGCTGTCGTCCTTGCCCTTGAAGCGCAGGCCGGCCCAGCTCGGTTGGCTGTCGTAATACAGGTCCATGTCGACATCGCCCGACAGCGCGAAGCGGTTGGCGCGGATGCTGCCAGCGCCGACGGTCGGCACATTTTCCACACCCTGCGGCGCGACACGCGGCCGGACCAGCTTGCCATCCTGGGTGTTGATCCATGGGCCGTCGAGCTCCCGGCGGTTCCAGTGCGTCGCCGGCAGCGCGTTGGCCGGGGCGATGTAGCGTGGCACGCCGGTGGCCTCCACGACGAAACCCTGTGCCTCGCGGCGGCCCGACACCCTGAACGTCTTGCCATTGTCATCGGTCTTGCTGTCGAGCGCGACGACCTGGTCACCCACCCAACGCTCGGTGGCGTTATGGCGATAGCGGAACAAGGTGATGAACGCGGCCTTGAAAACCATCTCCACCGCAACCTTGACGATCAGATTGTCACCGCTGCGTTCAAATGTGAGCGTGTGGCTGCCGAAAGTCTTGCCGTTGCGCACCACGTCGAAGGCCAGCCGGTTGCCCGCCGGCACCGGCAGGGTAGCCCGCGCCGCGCCGGGCAGCGTTGCCAGTAGGGCGCCGCCGGCGATCAGGGCGCGGCGGTCGAGGTGATGATCCCGGTCCGACATGATGGTCTCCTGCCTGGCGCGGGTGGTCCCGGCGCTAATTATACGACGAAAGTGTAACGCAAATTATAGCGTCATGCACCCCGCAAGACTTCAAATTCCGGTCAGTTTCGCCGTCAGGTCCCACAGCCGCGCGCTGCGCGCCGCATCATTGGCTTTGGCCGATAACGGCTGGGCAAAGGCTTCACGGCCTTCCTGCTGCCGGTTGCCCCAGCTCCAATGCACGCCCGACCGGGTGAAGCGCGGGTCGGCCACGACATCGGCGACGCGTTCGCCCGACAACGGTTGGCTGACATAGCCCTTGGTGATGTTCTTCTGGAACCAGGGGAAGATCTTGCGGAACAAGGGTGGCGCATGGCGGAACAACGGGGTTTCGGCGACGCAGCCGGGATAGAGAGTCGAAAAGATGATGCCGGTCTTGTGATGAAAGCGGCGGTGCAGTTCGCGGCTCATGATCATCGTGCACAGCTTGCTGTCCTTATAGGCCTTGCCGGGCTTAAAAGCCTTGCCGTTGATCATCGCGACAGGAGCGAGGAAGCCGGCCTCCAGCCCATCGAGATCGCCGATATCGGCCGGCGCCGGGATCGGCACCTTGCCGCCGAATTCCTCCGAATTGGCGGTGACGGTGCCCAGCGTCACCAGCCGTGGCGCCGTGGCTTCGCCCAGCTTGGCGAGAAGCAAATTGGCGAGCAGGAAATGCCCGAAATAATTGGTGGCGACGCTGATTTCATAGCCTTCGGGGGAACGGATCGGCGCTTCGGCACGCGGCAGATAGACGGCGGCGTTGCAGACCAGCGCATCGAGCGGCAGGCCGGTGGCGCGGAATTCG
>JBMOFG010000048.1:0-9610 GCA_049314415.1 Polymorphobacter sp. | reverse complement strand
CCGGGTTAGTGCCAGCCGTGCTGCCGCCAACCTGGCGATCAGCCCTTGTGGCGGCGGCGCCGGAGCAGTGATGGCCAGCGACCCCAGCGGAAAGCCGCTGGCGCCCACCCCGTCGAACCAAGCGCGGCGCGCAAAATCATATCCCCCCGGGATGGCGGCACCGGCCGGCGGACGCAGCATGACGCGCATCCGTATCTGCGCTCCCGGCGCCATCCCTGGCGGTGGCGTTCCTGTCAGGCTGATTCGCACCAGAGGCGGCAACGACGATGCCGCCGGTGCGACGGTCATGCGCCAGCGATCACGATCGGGATTGTCGGTCACCAGTCGTACCGTCCCGGTCAACAGCACGCGCTGTGGCACCGCCAGCACCGGATGCGCGACCGATACCGAACGGCGCTGCGCCACCCCCATGCCGGCGAGCACTAGCAGCGCAGCGACTGCCAACGGCCGCCAGCGCACCAGCAGCCCGGCGAGGCCGAGTCCCGCCAGCAAGACCGCTCCTGCCAGCCGCTGCGACTGCCAGGGCAGGCCGAACCACAATGCCACGCCGGCCGCAAAGGCCACCGGAAGCCACAGTGCCAGCGCGGCGCGTTCGGCCTCGATCACCGCCCACCAGCGTTCACGCCAGACCGCCGGCCATGGCTGGCCGGCGGCGGTTTGAACCCCGCTTGCGCTTCTGCTAGTCAGCCCGGGCTTGGGGCGTGGCATCGTATTGCATTCGCTCCGAACGTAACGACCCGACCCAATTTCCTCCGCCTTTCAGCATTGGACATATCGACCATGGGCGCAAGCCAGCCCGCACCCGAAAGCAAGGTGGTGACCCGCTTTGCCCCTTCGCCGACGGGTTTCCTGCACATCGGCGGTGCCCGCACCGCGCTGTTCAACTATTTGTTCGCCCGGCATCATGGCGGCGCGTTCCGTCTCCGGATCGAAGATACCGACCGGGCGCGTTCCACCGATGCCGCGATCGCCGCGATCCTCGACGGGATGACCTGGCTCGGGCTCGATTGGGATGGCGACGTCGTCTATCAATTCGCCCGCGCCGCACGGCATGCCGAAGTCGCGCATGATCTGTTGGCCCGCGGCCATGCCTATCGTTGCTACGCGACGGCCGAGGAGCTTACCGCGCTGCGCGAAGCCCAGCGCGCCGCAAAACAGCCGATGCGCTATGATGGCCGCTGGCGCGACCGGACCGATTGGCCGGCAGATCAGCCCCATGTCATCCGTTTAAAGGCACCGCGCGAGGGCAGCGTCACCATCACCGATCTGGTGCAGGGCCCGGTGACGGTCGCCAATGCCGAGCTTGACGACATGGTGCTGCTGCGCTCGGATGGCACGCCGACCTATATGCTGGCGGTGGTGGTCGACGATCACGACATGGGCGTGACGCATGTCATTCGCGGTGACGATCACCTCAACAATGCCTTTCGCCAGTTGGCGATGATCCGCCTGCTCGGCTGGCCCGAGCCGCATTACGCCCATATCCCGCTGATCCACGGGTCCGATGGCGCAAAACTGTCGAAACGACACGGCGCGCTGGGGGTCGATGCCTATCGCGATGAGTTGGGCCTGTTGCCCGAAGCAGTTGAAAACTATCTGCTGCGGCTCGGCTGGGGCCATGGCGATGCCGAAATCATCAGCCGCGCCGAAGCGACCGAATGGTTCGGGCTCGCAGCCGTCGGGCGCGGCCCCGCCCGTTTCGACCTGAAGAAGCTGGAAAATATCAATGGGCATTACATGCGGGCCGCCGATGATGCGCGACTGGTGGCGTTGATCGCGCCCTGTGTCGTTACGGCGCTGGGCCGGGAATTGACGCTGGCCGACAATGCACTTTTGCAACACAGCATGGCCGAATTGAAGAAACGCTCGCCCAATCTCAATGATCTGGCGGCGGGTGCGCTATTCTATCTTCGCAGCCGGCCAATTCCGATGGACGATGGCGCGGCCAAGCTGCTAGCATCGGCCACGCCGGGTGTTCTGGCGGGAGCATATGCGCGTTTCACCGGGGTGACCAATTGGTCGACTGCGACTTTGGAAGAACAGGTACGGGCCTTGGCAGATGAATTCGCCTTGAAGCTTGGACAGGTGGCGCAGCCATTGCGCGCTGCCGTCACCGGCTCGTCGCAATCCCCGGGGCTTTTCGACGTTATGGCAACGTTGGGGCGCGATGAAACCCTGGGACGCATCGACGACGTGATCACCGGCCGAGCGGGATGACCCCGACCCGGACCATTTCAGGAACCTTCGTTTTTCAAGAGGCAACAGCATGACCGGACCGGCGCAATTCACCGTGGATGGCAATACCAAGGATTATCCAGTGCTGCAGGGCACTATCGGCCCTGAAGTCATCGATATTCGCAAGCTTTACGCCAATACCGGCCGCTTTACCTTCGATCCCGGCTTCACCAGCACCGCAGCGTGCGAATCGAAGATCACCTATATCGATGGCGACGCCGGCGTGTTGCTGTATCGCGGCTATCCGATCGACCAGCTCGCCGAAAAATCCAACTTCCTCGAAGTGTCGCACCTGTTGCTCAACGGCAATCTGCCCAACCCGGCGGAATATGCCGAATTCACCAACAACATCACCCGCCACACGATGATCCATGAACAGCTGGCGCAATTCTATCGCGGCTTCCGCCGTGACGCGCACCCGATGGCGATCATGTGCGGCATCGTCGGCGCGATGGCGGCCTTTTATCATGATTCGACCGACATTCACGACCCGCTCCAGCGCATGGTCGCCAGCCACCGGCTGATCGCCAAGATGCCGACGCTGGCGGCGATGGCGTATAAATATTCGGTCGGCCAGCCCTTTGTCTATCCCGACAATTCGCTGTCCTTCGCCGGCAATTTCCTGCGCATGACCTTCAGCGTGCCCGCCGAACCCTATGTCATCGATCCCGATGTCGAAGACGCGATGGAAAAACTGCTGATCCTGCAGGCCGACCACGAACAGAATGCCTCGACTTCAACCGTGCGTCTCGCCGGGTCTTCGGGCGCCAATCCCTTCGCTTGCATTTCGGCCGGTATCGCCTGCCTTTGGGGCCCGGCACACGGCGGCGCCAACGAAGCCGCGCTCAACATGCTGCGCGAAATCGGCACGCCGGACCGGATCCCCGAATTCATCGCGCGAGCCAAGAACAAGGATGATCCGTTCCGCCTCATGGGCTTTGGCCACCGCGTTTACAAAAGCTATGATCCGCGCGCCAAGGTCATGTCAGGGGTTGCCAAGACCATCCTCGACAAGCTGGGCATTGCCGATCCGATTTTCGACGTGGCCCGCGAACTCGAACATATCGCCCTGACCGACCCCTATTTCATCGACAAGAAACTATATCCCAATGTCGATTTCTATTCGGGTGTCGTTATGTCGGCGATCGGCTTCCCGACCTCGATGTTCACCGTGCTTTTCGCCATTTCGCGTACCGTCGGCTGGATCGCGCAATGGACCGAGATGATGGAAGATCCGGAACAAAGGATCGGCCGGCCGCGCCAGCTCTACACCGGCCCCGGCCTGCGCGATTACGTGCCGCTTAGCGGGCGCGGTTAAGGTTCTCACCGGCCCTGCATCGGCAGGGCCGGTGACTTCGTCAGCGCTTCAGACCCGAGCCTATCCAATTTTCAGCAAAGCCCAAGGCGCGTGGATCGTCGATGTCGATCCAGTCATGCGCCGAAATATCAACCACATGGGCGCGGCCTTGCCCGGCAAGGATGCGGACGCCATCCGACAAACCCGGTGCCGGCAGTGGTGCCAATGCCGCCATCAATTCGGCCGTGACCAGAAAAACCCCGCAATCATGCGCGTCATAAGTACAGATGCCCTTGCCGATTGCCATTATCCAGCCGTGGCGCGTGGCAACACGGGTGACGTCGCTTTCATCGGCCCAAGGGTGGCCCATGCGGCGGTCGATGCCGAGCACCAGCCCGGCGGCCGGTGAACCCGAGGCTGCAACGGTACGATAGACACCGGGACTGGCAAGATGGTCGGCCATGATGAGCAAGGCCTGTGTCTCCAACCGTGACGCCGCCGCCAGCACCGACACGCCGTTGGGCTGGTCCCAATGCGGGTTGTGCAGGGCTTCGGCATGGCACCCACCAGGGCCCTGCCAGGCGGCCGCTGCATCGGCGACCTCGTCACCGCGATAGCCAGTCACCACCAGCGGCCGGGTGATCCCGGCGCTGGCGAGATTGTCGAGAATATGGTGCAGCAGCGGACGGCCGGCGATCATCGTCAACGGCTTTGATGGCGACAGGCTGCGCAAGCGAGTGCCCATGCCGGCAGCAAGGATGATGGCCTGCACGAATGCCCCCCGGCTGCCGGGGCCCTGAGGCCCCGGAGCGCCGCTCAGATCAATTGGCTGCTGTGCCGGCGATAAAGGCTTCGAGACGGCTGAAAGCTTCGTCGTCGGTAATCTGGACCGGCGGATGCTTGCAGAAGTAGGACGACGGCGTCAGGATGGGACCACCGAGACCGCGATCGAGCGCGACCTTGGCGCACCGGATCATGTCGATCGCGACCCCGGCGCTGTTCGGGCTGTCTTCGACCGACAGACGCAGTTCGATGTTCATCGGCACACCGCCGAACATACGACCTTCCATCCGCAGGAAGCAGACCTTGTTGTCATTCTGCCATGCCACATAGTCGGACGGGCCGACATGGATATTGTCGTCTTCCAGACGCGCGAAGGCAACCGACTGCACGGCCTCGGTCTTGGATTCCTTCTTGGAAGCCAGCCGGTCCTTGTTGGTCATGTTGAGGAAGTCGGTATTGCCACCGGTATTGAGCTGGTAGGTGCGGTCGAGCGAGACACCGCGCTTGGCGAACAGGTCGGTCAGGGTGCGGTGAACGATGGTCGCACCAAGCTGCGCCTTGATGTCGTCGCCCAGGATCGGGACACCGGCGGCGCGGAAGCGTTCGGCCCATGCCGGGTTCGATGCGATGAAGACCGGGATGTTATTGACGAAGGCAACACCGGCGGTGATGGCGCAATCGGCATAAAATTCCGTGGCTTCCTGGCTGCCAACCGGAAGATAATTGGTCATCACCTGCGCGCCGGTGCGCTTCAATTCTTCCACAACCGAAGCCTTGGTGGCCTGCGGCGCATCGGATACGACGAAACGACGGTCGGCGTGATAGGAGTTCATATGATCTGAGACGCCATCGAGAATCCGCCCCATCGACACCAAGGCACCGGTTTTGCCGACATGGTCACAGAACACGGCGGTGCAATTGGGCTTTTCAAAAATCGCCTCGCTTACATCCTTGCCAACCTTGCGCGCGTCCACGTCCCAGGCAGCGACGATGCTGATGTCCTTTGGCCGATAGCCAGCCAGGTCCCAGTGCATCAACCCCTGCTCATCATTGGAGCCGCCATTCGAATAATAGGACAGGCCCTGGACAAGCGAGGAAGCACAATTGCCAACGCCGACGATGGCGACGGGAATGGACGACATGGTTGAAAGTTCCTTTTCGAACGGCGCGTTTCACGGCCGCTGACCCCAGTTTGATTTGTTGCAGTTAGACTACAGATTCGTCCGGGGCAAGAAGGTGTAAGCGGTCGCCGCATAGTTTGCGGCGATCCGATCGCCATGCGCCCGGGCATAGGCACTTAACCGCTTGTAAAAACGCCATTGCGCCACCCCCGTGGTAACGACGCTGTAAACAGCAAGCAACACGAATCCTTCAAACCACAAACCGAAAAGTGCACAGCCTGTCCAGGTCCACAAAAACGTGTTGCGTCGTCCGGCGAACAGTCGGATGCGCCGCTCGGCATCGCCCGCATCATCGAGTTGCGCGCCGGTCAAGCGGCGGAAGAACTCACCCTGCACGCTTTCGGCGATCGCCGGCAGGATGATCAGTGCTGCAACTGCCCATGGCATGGCCGTGCCGCGTTCCCCGGAAAAGAACCAGGCGACACACAGAAACCACGTATATTCCAGAATTTTATCAAGAAGATGTTCAAGATCACCCCATTTTGAAAACTCCACCTTGGTGCGCGCCAGCTTGCCATCGACCCCATCGAGCGGCCCGGTAACCAACGCCAAAATCAGCCCGGTCCAAAGCCAGCCGGCACCAAAGGCGATCGCAGCAGCGATCCCGACAACCGCAGTCGCAGCCGTGACTTGATTGGGGGTTATGGCAGTCGGTGCCAACAAGCGAACGAGCAGATTTTCGGGCAAGGGGTGCAGGAAACGCGCCGGCCAGTCGAGGCAGCCCTTTTGCGCCGCCGCGATCAACTGCCCGGTTGCGGCATCTGCTCCGGTCGCGTCGGGTCGCAGCCACAGCATAGGCACCACGCGCCGCCGCGCCGGTGCATAAAGTGGCAGCGCGTGAAAATCGATGCGCTGTGTCGACGGATTGGCGGCAGCGACGCGAATCAGGGCGGATGCCAGATTCCACTCCCCCAGGCTCAGGGCCTGGGCGATGACCAGCGTCCCAGGCAACACCATCACCCCGGCGGCAGAGGTTGCCGAATCGATCCGCTCGATCACCACCACATCGGCACGTGCCGGGTCGGACACCAGCATGGCCGGCGCTGGCGCCGCCAGCACGGCATCGAGCGCACGTTCATCGACGATCAACCCGGCGGCAATAACGGCGACCCGGTCACCGCGATTGATTCGGTCTGCCAGCGCCGCGGCACCAATCGCTTCGACGCCAGCAGGTAAATTCGTCAGCGGCTCGACATCGATGGCAAACAGCACCGTTGCCCCGGCGCGGCGCAGTTGCCGGGCCTGGCGCTCAAGCACCGTGATACCGCCGACAACAAGCGAAGCCGGTGTTTCGGTTGCCATAAAAAGAAGGCCGACTGTACGCATCTCACCCTATCGGCTGAATACCAGCCTTTTAGGTTGGGAATGGTCTCCTTGCCAAGCCGCGACTGAACCTGGTGCCTGCCATCGCAGCGGCTTCCACGCGCCGGAAAAAGATTGTAGCCGGTAATTGTGAACCCAATGCCAACTGTCGCGGCGCGTCCCGCCATTATCGAAGACCCCAGTAACCTGTGGCTCGTGCATCCGCTGGCCGACCGCCTGCTGCCGGCGGCGCTGCGGCTGGGCATTCATCCCAACACCGTGTCTTTTGCCGGCATGGGCTGCGGTGCACTCGCCGGCTGGTGCTATTGGCACTGGCAGCAACCTGCCTATGTCGTCGCCGGCTTCCTGTTCATGGTCGGCTGGCACATCATGGACGGCCTTGATGGCAAGCTGGCACGCGCCAGTGGCAAGACCAGTCCGCTCGGCCGGCTCATCGACGGGGTCTGCGACTATCTGACCTTCGTCTTCGTGCTGCTGCCGATCGCGCTGTCCTTTACCGACTGGCAGCCAATATTGGCGCTGGCGTTGGTATCGGGCGCGCTGCATGCCGTGCAATCGGCGTGGTATGAGGGCGAACGCGAAGCGTGGAAGCGCCGGGCACGCGGTGTCTTCATCACCGAAGCGCAACCGCCTTCGGGGCTGGGCATCGAAAAATTGTACAATCGCGTTGAACAAACGCTGGGCAGTGGTGCCCGTGCCATCGACCATGCATTGGCAGCCAATCCGGCGGGCCTTGTGACCTATCTTGCCGCCAGCGCTCCATTGGTCCGCGGGCTGTGCATCCTGTCGGCAAACAACCGGACCATCGCAATTGCGCTGGCCTGTCTTTTGGGCAATCCGCGACTTTACTGGTATTGGGAAATCGCAGCGCTCAGCCTGATCGCACTGGCCATGGCGGCGCTGCTGCGGCGGCGTGAAGCTGCTGTGATAAATGCCGTTGATGCCTTGCCGGCCCCGATGCCTGTAACGCCACCGCTGGCCGGATGAGGGAGGCTGCCATGGACGATCAAAGCCTGAATGACAGCGCTCCCGCACCGCGCTGGCCATTTTTTGCCGCCGGGCTCGCCAGCCTTGCCTGGCTGGTGGCAGCGACGGCACGGCTCCTCGCTGCCCTGCCCGGCATCGCGCTGCCCCCGGCGCTGCCCGGTGTGGCCGACGCAGCGGCGACGGTGTTGCTGCTGGCGGCGCCGCTGGCCGTAATCTGGCTGGTGGCGCTGCGGCTTCGCGACAGCAGCGCCCATCGCGCCGCTCATGCCGGCCTGCTCGCTGAACAGGCGGCGTTTACCGACCGCAAACTGGAGCGCAGCGCCGCCTGCGTCGCCGCGCTGGAAGACCGGCTGGCAAAAATCGGCGATCGCATCGAAGCCGTTTCCGGTCCGCTCGCCGAACACCGGAGCGCGCTCGACAACGCTGCCGGCGCATTGGAGGCAAGCGGCGTCCATCTGGCGACGATCGGCGCCGGCGCCGAAGCGGCGGCGGCGACCCTGGCCCAGACAATCCCCGCTGCCATCGCCCAGGCCGAACGCCTGCAGGCACTGCTGGAAACCACGACAAAGGCACTCGGCGATCACCTTGCTGAAACCGAAACCCTGCTGGCTGGATTGCACGTCGGTGCCACTGAAGCAGATGCACAGGCCAAAGCCGCCGCCGCCAGTGCGACTGCCAGCATCGCTGCACTCGGCGCCGCTGCCGGCGCCGTCGAAACGGCGCTGGCGGTTCCCCTGGCGGCACTGCGAGCCAATGCCGATGCCGCTTTTGCCCGTACCGCTGACGCCATGGATGCCACCCGCGACGGCGTTCATGCCCAAACCAGCGCCATGCTGGCGAGTGTCGATCAGGCGCGTGTCACGCTCGATATGATCGGTGGCGAAGCAGGACGGCAGATCGAAGCGCGGCTGCAAGCTCTGCTTGGCAATGCCGATACGCTCAGCGAAGCCATTACCGTACAGAATGAACGCGCTACGGCGCTTATCGAAAACGTCAGCCGCGGCTTCACCGTGCTCGATGCCAAGCTGAACAATTCGGCCACCACCGGCACCACGTCGCTCGACGCGATAACCAGCCGCCTCACCGACGCACGTGAGGCGATCCATCGTCTTGGCGAACCGATCACGGCAACCGAAACCCTGCTCACCACTGTCGAAGAGCGCATCACCAGCATTGGTCGTGCCGCCGATGGCACAATCAGCGCCATCACCGAGAGCGCGCCGCAGGTCGAGGCGATGGCCGAGCGCATGAACGACCTGTTCGAACGTGCCGATGATCTGGCGCGGCCGCTTGCCGCCGGCAGCAACAGCATCGGCGAGGCGCGCGACCAGCTCGACCAAGCCCGCGAAGCGGTCGACCGTGCCGCCGAAGCGCTCAGCGAAGAATTGAACGCGGCGCGCGACGCCCTTGTCGACATCGAGACACTGACCGGCAGCGCAGCGATTTCGGCATCGTCGCAATTGATCGACGTGTTCGCCCGCGTTCGTGATGTCGCCAACCAGACCGTGGGCACCATGCGCGAGGCATTGTCGAACGTCGTCACCGAAGCCGAAGAGGCACTGCGCGAAGTCGGCGCACGCCAGGCCGAAACCGCTTTTGGCGAGCCGATCCGCGCGCAGATCGTCGAAGTCGAAACTCTGCAAACGCGTGCCGCGGCCATCGGCCAAGCCGCGGCCGAGCGCGTTACCCAGCGACTGGTGGCGCTGAGCGAAAGCGTTGCAGCGGTCGAGGCGCGGATCGACGAGACCGACACGCGCTACGAAATCCGTACCCGCAACACGCTGGCAAGGCGCGCGAGCAAGCT
>JBMOFG010000047.1:0-9692 GCA_049314415.1 Polymorphobacter sp. | reverse complement strand
CGTGTCATCGCTCCCGATCTCATCGGCTTTGGCAAATCGGACAAATTGGCCGCGCGCGCCGATTATACCTATGAACGTCATGTCGCGTGGATGAGCGAGTGGCTGGTCGCGCTCGACCTGCGTGACATCACGCTGTTCTGCCAGGATTGGGGCGGGTTGATCGGGTTGCGGCTGGTCGCAGCCTTTCCAGACCGCTTTGCCCGGTTGGTCATCGCCAATACCGGCATGCCGACCGGTACCGGGATGAGCGACGGTTTCCAGCAATGGCTGACCATCAGCCAGACCATTCCGAATTTCCCCGCCGGTATGATCGTCAACATGGGCACGACGCGTGAATTGTCGCCGACCGAAATCGCCGCCTATGACGCACCGTTTCCGGATGAAAGCTTCAAGGAAGGCGCCCGGCAATTTCCGACGCTGGTGCCTGTCACCCCCGAACATGGCTCTGTGGCTGAAAATATTGCTGCGTGGCGGGTCCTTGAAGCCTTTGAAAAACCGGTGCTCACCTGTTTTTCCGACAATGACCCGGTCACCAAGGGCGGCGAGGCGGCGATCCTTGCGCGCATCCCTGGTGCGAAGGGCCAGCCACACATCATCGTGCCGGGCGGGCATTTTCTGCAGGAAGATGCCCCCGAACAGCTCGTCGCGCTCATCAATGATTTCATCGCCAACAACGCGACAGGAGCCTGATCCGATGCAAGTACTCAACGAAGTCATGCCCCGTTCGGACGTGGCGCAGGCGTTTTTCGGCGATGCCGCGCACGGTCCGATGGTCATGGTTAATTTGCTGAAGTTCCGCGACAAGGCCGAATATCCCGATGGCCACGCCAATGCCGGGATGACCGGCAAGGAAGCCTATGCCGTTTATGGCGCGGCGGTGATGAAATGCCTCGAATTGGTTGGCGGCAAGGGGTTGTTCAGCGCCGATGTCTCGGGGCTTATGCTCGGCGATGTCGAAGAATTGTGGGACATGGTGGCCCTTGCCTATTACCCCAGCCCGCAAGCGATGCTGCAGATGGTCGGCTTGCCGGCGTATCAGGGCATCGAGATCCACCGTTTCGCCGGGCTGAAGGGCCAACTCAACATCCGAACCCGCGTGCCGGGACTGCCGGCGTTGCAAAGCCTGTGAGCGCGCTGTCGTTCGACGTTTTCTGGTCCTTCCGCTCGCCTTATTCTTATCTGCTGACGCCGCGACTCGTCGAATTGGCGCGCGATTTCGACGTCACCTGCAACGTCCGCATCGTCTATCCGATCGCGGTGCGCCAAGCGGATTTCTTTGCCAATGCCGACCCGCTTTGGGTGTTCTACCTGATGAAGGACACGTATCGCACGTCGCGGTTTCTGGGGATGAAGTACCGTTGGCCCAATCCCGATCCGGTCTACATGGACCCGGCAACGCGCAGCTACCCCAAGGAACAGCCGTATATCCACCGCCTCAGCCATTTGGGTGTCGCCGCTGCCGAGCGCGGGCGCGGGCTCCACTTCATCGCCGAAGTCAGCGCGCTAATCTGGAATGGCGAGACCGACAATTGGCACGAGGGCGACCATCTTGCTCAGGCCACCGCGCGCGCCGGGCTCGACCTTGCCGAAATGGATGCGGCCGTAGCTGCCAACGAGGCACATTACATCGCACAGATCGAGACCAACCAGGTCGACCAGCGCGGCGGTGGCCATTATGGCGTGCCGCTGATGGTCCATGACGACGAGCCCTTCTCTGGCCAGGACCGGTTCGATCAGTTGCAGTGGCGGCTTGAACAAAAGGGCATGCAGCGCCGGTGAGCCCCGAAGTCATCGCCATCCCGGCGATCTATGCCGGTTTTGCCGGGCTGGAAATCGCCCGCACGCGCTTCTTCGCCAAGCCGCGGCAGACACGCGACGACATCGTCGTCGAGGTCGGCAGCAGCATCGCGCTGCTGGTGCTCGTTCAGCCGGCCGTCATCCTCGCGGCGCTCGCCCTGTCGGCATGGGCGTTGCCGGGGGCCAAGGACATGCTCATCGGTTTGCCGCTTGTTGCCAAGGTCGCGCTGTTCCTTGTCCTCGACGACATGCTGCAATATTGGTGGCACCGCGCCTCGCACAATGTGCCCTGGCTCTATAATCTCCACCGTGCCCACCACAGCGGCCAATATATGTCGGTGCGCATCGTCTATCGCAATAACCTGCTCTATTATGCGATGATGCCCAGCCTGTGGTGCACCGGGGTGTTGCTCTATATGGGGCTGATGCCGGTCTATGTCGTCTATGTGATCGTCAAGCAGACCGTCATCATCGCGGCGCATTGCGACGTACGCTGGGATGCGCCGCTGTATCGCATCAAGGGGCTGTCGCCGGTGATGTGGATGGTCGAGCGGCTGATCTCGACGCCGGCAACCCACAGCGCCCATCATGGCCAGCACAAGGCCGATGGCGTTACCAACTATAAGGGCAATTTCGGCAATCTGCTGTTCCTGTGGGATGTGCTGTTCGGCACGGCGAAGATCACGCGAGCCTATCCGGCCGCCATCGGCATCGAGAACATGGAACCGATCTCAGCCGAAGCGCTGTTGCTCTGGCCGCTTATCCGGCGCTGAGTTCAAGCCTGTAACTCAGCGCCGCGAGCGCCAGCGCCGTCGCAGACGCCACCCACAGCCCGCCCAGCCCGAGAAGCGGCCACAGCGCCGCGCCGCTTATGGCGCCGCCGACCATTGCCAGCCACAGCGCCAGAAACGGCACAAAGGCCCAGCGGCTGCGCCCCAGCAGCGCGCCGGCAAGCCGCTGCCCGATCTTGACGAGGTTGCCGGTCATATAGGTAAGGCTGATCCGTACCTCGCCATCGGCTTCGAACACGGTGTTCTCCGCGCCCATGGCGAAGGCGGTGAGGAGAAATGCCGCCTGCAGCTGACCCAGGCTTGCCAGTGCCGCCGCCAATGCGAGGGCGCCGGCGAGCAGCGACAGTACCGCCGGCCGGTGCCAGCGCGCTGCGGCACGGCCGACAAGGCTGCCGGTTATCACGCCCAGCACGAATAACAGGATCAGCATCGCGGCGAGCGCGGCATGGCCGCTGCTTGTCATTACCCCGACTCCAAAGCGGGTGGAATTGCCGCTCATGAACGACAGGAAAAAGCCCCCCGTCGCGATGAAGCCTGTCGCATCGACAAAGCCCGCAAGTGCCGCCAGCCCGGTTGCGAGGCGCTGGTTCTGGCGATCAAGGTCGTGCATCGCACCCGCTATAGCGGATCTTGGCCAAAAACCCGCGCTACCTTGTCCATGCCGCACCAATAGACATCGTTGTCCCAGCCGGGTGACGGGAAAACCACACCCTGCATCAGCCCGCCGAGCCGGACACGGCCGCGTTCGGCGCCGGTCGTGATATCCATCGTCACCACCCATTCACCGCCGCGGCCATGGTCGTTGGTGACGATGGTGCCGCTTTGCGGGAAGAGCAGCATGTGGCTGGCACAGCCGATGTCGCGGCGGCACCACAAGGGCTGCAACTCGAAATCGAACGCCTGCAGCACGCGGTTGGCGCTGTCATAGGCGATGACGATGCGGCGATCGGTGTCGACCAACGGCGGGTTGGTGATGCTGCCGCCGGGCAGGCCGGAGACGGCGACGGCCGCATGATCGGCAGCATCGGCGAGCGCTACCCGCAACAACCGGTTGGAGGTCTTGGCCACGCCGGCGCCGGTCATGCTGGTGCGGTAGCGATGCGCGCCATTGTCCATGAACCAGACGTGGTCGCCGGCGATGACGGCATCCCAGCCATGGCTGTTGCCGGTGCCGGCGCGATAGGCCCAGTGCCAGCCGCGATCGAGGACAAGCGCGCCGTCGTGCCAATGCACCCGCCGGATGCTGTCGACCCCGACGACATAGACGGTGTCGCCGACCGCGCTCAGCCGTGCCACGGAGGCGTCGGGCAGGGTCAGCGCCGCGACTTCGGTGAGTGTGTCGGGATCGATCAAGGTCAGCCGCGCCGGCATGCTGTCGGACAGGTTCTTGGTGGCAATCAGCCCGCAGGCGATGATGACGAAGCTGTTCCACGGCGCCTTGATGGGCAGTTGCAGCGCGCCTTTCACGCGGCAATCGCGGTCCAGCCGGTGCAGCCAGCGGCCATAGACGGTGTAGAGATCGCCATTGGGGTGGACTGCCAGCCCGCCCGGCCACATCGGCCCCCCGGGCAGGCGCGGCGAGGCGGCGAGCGTCTGCAGCGTGATCGGGTCGATGCGTTCGACCCGCGCGGTCGTCGGCAGGCCGATGTTGGCGCGCAGCGCGCTGTGGCTGAGCAGAAACACCTCGCCGGGCGCGCCGAGCACGGTCATCGTCGACAACAGGGTACGCCGGACGGTGGCTTGCAGTTCACCGGTCGGCGGCCGGTCACCGGCGTTCTGCAGCCGGGCCGGTCCGCCATCTTCGGCCGGCCAGGGGCTGGAGAGTCCGGAGTTCACGCTGGCTGGCGGCGCCGGCGACGAAACGCGACGATGCCGCCGATCACAAGACCGAGGCCACCCGCTACCCAGGCGCCCAGCGCGCGCAGTTGCGGATAGAGGCGATCGCGTTTGCCGTTTTCCTCCACCTGTTTCATGCTGGTGTAGCCCGGTGGCATGGCAAGTACCCGGTCGCGCGCGGCATAGGCGGCATAATCGGCGTGCATTATCTTGAATCGCGCCGGCTCCGCAGCGGCGAGGTCGCGGGTTTCGCCGGGGTCGGCGACGATATTGTAGAGCGCCCAGCGGCCATCGCCATAAGGCGGCAGGTTTCTGACCAGCTTCCAATTGCCCTTCCACAATACGGCATTGCCCGCCAATTCATAGCCGATTGCTTCATCGGCGGGGTGAACCCCAGCGGCGCCGGTGAGCATCGGCGACAGGTCGCGCCCGGACATGGCGCTGGCTGGCGCCGCAACATCGGCCAGTGCCAGCAGCGTTGGCGCGATATCGGTGACATGGGCAAAGCCGCGCGCGATCCCGCCTTGCGGCACAGCGGCGTTGCCCGGCCAGGCGATGATCAGCGGCACCCGCACGCCGCCTTCGCTGGCGGAGAATTTATAGCCGCGGAAGGGGGCCGCCAGCGCGCTGGCAAAGCTGGTGCCGATGGCAGTGAAGCTGCCGGGCCGGCCCTGCTGGTCGGGGCGGGTATTGTAATAATGATTGACCGCCCAGTTGTTGAACGCGCCGACCAATGGGTCGATGGCTTCAGGGCCATTGTCCGACAGGAAAACAAAGATCGTATTGTCATACGCGCCGGTCATCTTGAGATGCGTCACCAGGCGACCGATTTCGCGGTCCATCGAAGTCGCCATGCCGCCATAGGCCGCCATAGCATGGGCGCGCTGGGCTTTTTCGGCAGGGCTGAGCGCGTTCCAGTCCGTCGTTGTGGCCATTGTGACCATCGCGGTGTCGCCGGGCACCATGGCCTTGGCGATCGCCCCGGCGCGGCGGCTGTCGCGCAGCGCGGTCCAGCCGGCGGTATAGCGACCTTTGTAGGCGGCGATATCGGCATCGGGCGCCTGCACCGGGATATGGTTGGCGAGGAAATTTATACTGGCGAGAAAGGGTTTGCCGCTCGCCCGCCCGGCATCGACATATTCGATGGTCTTGTCGATGATGAAGCGCGACGAATAGAAACTCTTCGGCAGCGTCGCCGGCTTGCCATCTTCGGTCCATGCGGCTTTTTCGTAGAGCAGCAGATTGGGTTTCTGTTCGAAATTGTCGGCACCCGACTGGCCCAATGCAAAGGCACGGTCATAACCCTTGCCGGTCGGCAAATTGGCCGGGCTGTTGCCGAGATGCCATTTGCCGGTCTGGTAGGTGCGGTAACCGGCGGCGCGCAGGCGATCGGCAAGGGTGACGACGTTCGCGTCGAGTTCGCCGGCATAGCCGGGCTTGCCCTGATGGGCCGGCGGCATGGTTTCGGGCATGTTGCCAAGGCCGATACGATGGCTGGGCTGGCCTGTCTGCAGCATGGCGCGGGTCGGGGCGCATGATCCGGCGACGTGAAAATTGGCAAAGCGCGTGCCGCGTGCCGCCAGCGCATCGATATTGGGTGTCGCGATCTCGCCGCCAAAGGCGCCGACATCGGTGAAGCTCCAGTCATCGGCGAGCAGGATGACGATGTTCGGACGGGCAGGGGCGGTGGCTGTTGTAACGGCTGGGGCGGGCAGCAGCGGAATGGCCCCGGGTGTAGCGGGGGTGAAAGCCGTCGATACCAGCAAGGCTGCAGCGAGAAGCGCGCCTTTCCCTGCCCATACCGGGAAGGGCAGGGGTGCTGGCGCTCTCACGCGGGTTGCAGCGGCGCGAGACAGAAGGTGCGCGCCAGCAGCGGCGCCAGCCCGGCACGGGCATCCGCTGGCAGTGCGGCAAAGCGCGTCCGCAGGTCAGCGAGGCATTTTGCCTGATATTTGAAAGTTCCCTGCGTATAGTCATGTCCCATTGCGGTGAAGCTGAAGGTCTCGGCCCCGGCGGCGAGCGCGGCGGCATTGGCGATAAGGAAGGGGAAATACAGCGCGCCGATGATGCCGAGCAGTGCTTCGACCACTGGCGCCGGCGGGGCGTCGGGGGTGTCCCATTCGCCATCGATCCCCGACATGTCGTCGATATGAAGCAGCCAGCGCAGCACATAGGGATAATCACGGCGCAGCATCGCCTCGGGCGTCGGATCGACCCCGAGTTGCGAGATCTGGCCATAAAGCCCGAATTCGGCGAGCGACGGCCGCGACCCGAACAGGCAGTGCCGGTCGGTGACATGGGCTTCAAGCGCCGTCAGCACCGCCCGCGTTGACGCTTCGATCAGCGGGAAATTCGCCTCGGTGCAGCCGACGATACCCATCCGGCCGACCTGGCGCTGGCGGAACATTTCGGCGGCGGCCTGTGACTTTCCAATGCCGCCGCCCTTCATCTGGTCAAAGGCCAGCCAGCGGCTCATCTGCACTTGGTCGACCTCGCGTAGCCAGCGATAGCCGAACATCGCCTTGGTCAGCCATTCGTCGCCGAAATCCTCGATCAGATGGGCGAGAAAGGCCTGTGCCGGATCGGGGGGCACGATGCCGCGATCGGGATGGCCAGCCTCGAGATCATAGATCAGCGGGGTCGAATCATTGGCAAAGCGGCCATCGGGATATTCGAGGATCGGGATGACCGGGGCCTTGACCTTGCCCGCCGTCGCCGCAAGCGCGCCGCCGCCATGCGCCCAGATGTGCGGCAGCCGGCGATAGCGCAGTACGGCGCGCAACTTCATCGAATAGGGCGATCCGAGCGCACCATAGATGGTGTAATGGCCGGTCATCGAGAGCCCCCGTTCGCCATGGCAAAGATTACAGCAGTTTCTTCTGCGTGATCGTGGTGCTGCCGGCGGGCAGGGTCAAGATCATCCCATCTTCGCCGACCGTGATCGGCCCGGAGAAGTGTTTTGCCGCATCCCCGAGAAAGGCCGGATAGGCAAAAGCGAACGGCAGCGGCGGCACCAGATGGTTGAGCAGCAGCTGCTTGACCCCGGCCGCCTTTGCCGCATCGGCGGCCTGTTCGGGGCTGGTGTGGTAATTGACGATGTCGCGGGTGATCTGCGCGGTATTGGCGATTCCCTTGGCGACAAGTGCGTCAGTGAGCAGCCCGACCATCTTGGGTTGCAGGGCCTCGTGCACCAGCACATCGGCGCCGCGCGCCGCGGCAACAAGCGCCGGCGACGGCGCGGTGTCACCGCTCAGCACCGCCGAGCGGCCCTTGTAATCGAAACGATAACCGACGGCTGGCTGCACGGGGCCATGATTGACGGCAAAGGCCGTGATCCTCACCCCGCCATCATCGACGATCACGACTGGCGCCGCGCCGATGGCAAAGGGCAATGCGGTAGCGCCGCCGCCGCCGGGTGGCATGATCGCCGGACCATGATGCGCGACGCGATAGCCGTTATCGAGCGCATAGGCCATGTTGAAGCCGGCGACGACCTGTTCAACGCCGGGCGGGCCATGTACCGGCAGTGGCGCCATATTGGGCTTGCCCGACCAGCGCATCAGCAGCATTGGCCCCATGCCGTCGATATGGTCCGAGTGGAAATGGGTAAGGAAAAGCGCCTCCACCCGCCCGGTTGGCATGCCCATCAGCGTCAGGTTGCGCGCGCCGCTTTCGCCGGCATCGACAACGAACAACCGTGTGCCGGCGATGACCAGCGTGCATGGCCCGGCCCGGCTCGGGTCGGGCAGGGGTGACCCGGTGCCGCACAGCACGACATGAAGGCCATCGGGCAGGCCGTGTGTGGCATCGCGACCAACGCGATCAGCGACCACCCGGGTCAGCAGGGCGGTGGCGATTTGCGGCTGGAACAGCTTGAAACCGCCGACGCCGAGCCCGGCGAGCCCGAGCGCGACGAGCGCGACCTTGCTGGCTGTGCGCATCTGTGCCCTCCCTCTCCGCCGCAGCAATTCACGGCTTGTCGCAAGCATAGCCACGGATATAGCATTGGCAATGTCGAAATATCGCATCAAACCGCGAAACTGCTGGACTGTCGGCCAGCGAGCCCCGACAATGTACGGAAAAGGGGATACGGATCGTGAAGACCATCATGCGCGGCGTAATCGGGCTGGTCGGCCTGTTCAACATCAGCATCGGCCTGTTATTTCTGCTGCAGCCGGCCAAGCTGGGCGCCGCCTTCTTCCTGTCACCCCTCACGACACAGGGCCTTGCAACGCTGCGGGCTGATTTTCCCGGCTTCTTCATCGGCGCTTCGGTCTTTGCGCTTTACGGCGCCTGGCGTGCCGACGCGCGACCGTTGCTGGTGCCGCTGGTCATGCTCGGCCTGGCGCTGTTTGGGCGCTTCGTCAGCCTGGCGCTTGATGGCGTGGGCCCTGAGGCGATCCAGCCGATGATCGTCGAGGCGGTGATGCTCACGCTGCTGCTCATCGCCCGCCGCAGCTTTGCCGCCGGTCGCGCATGAAGACCTTCGGCAAGGTCCTGCTCGGCACCACAGCGGCGCTGGTCATCGGCGTCGTCGCGTCGCGTGACTATATCAAATTGCACGCCCCCGGCTGGCTGGCCGGGCCGACCGCGCCCAACCACCCGGTCGCCTGGGCGCAAGGCCCGGCGGTGGCCCCGCAGGGCCAGCGCCCGCCCAACATCATCCTCATCATGGCGGATGATCTCGGCTACAACGATATCAGCCTGACCGGTACCGGCGCCGCTGGCGTCCCCACCCCCAATATCGATGCCATCGGCCGTGAGGGCGTGACCTTCACCAATGGCTATGCCGGCAACGCCACCTGCGCACCGTCACGCGCCGCGCTGATGACCGGGCGTTATGCGACACGCTTCGGCTATGAATTCACCCCCACCGATACCAAGGTGCCGGGCTGGTTCCCGACCAGCCTGTTCCGACCCGACGCCATGTTCGCGCGCAACATCGCACACACCGAGAGCGCTTGGGAACACAAGCCGATCTTCGACGAAGCTGCTGCGGCGCGCGCCGCGCCCCCGGGTGCCAAGGGCGTGCCCGCTGCTGAGATCACCATTGCCGAACAGCTCAAGAGCCGTGGCTATCACAATATCCACCTCGGCAAATGGCATCTGGGTGAAGCCAAGGGCATGCGTCCCGAGGACCAGGGCTTTGATGAATCGCTCGGTTTCATTATCGGCGGGCAGATGTTCCTGCCGGAAAACGATCCGAACGTGGTCAATTCAAAGCAGAGTTTCGACCCGATCGACAAATTCCTGTGGGCCAATCTGCCG